>CAYRAC010000712.1:0-2641 GCA_964422045.1 uncultured Steroidobacteraceae bacterium | reverse complement strand
TAACGCGCAACCTGTTGCAAACAAGCCGGGAAGCAAGGTACTGGTGGACGACACGGTCACGGATGCGCAGCTCAAGCAGATCCTGAGGAAGGGTTACCAGCCCGAGAGCCAAGCGCGTGGCAACGAGGTGTACTACTGTCGCAGCGAGCGTGAATTGGGCTCGCGTTTTGAAACTAAAGTGTGCAGGACCGCAGCACGAATCCTCCAGGAAGAGCAGCTGGGTAAGGATGCGACGACCAACGTGGAACGAACCGGTGGGAACAAGGCGCTGCCATGATTGCGACGCTCCAATAGCGCATCATTGTGCCTCCTGCGTACGGCGCTGCGATTACTCAGGTTTGCTGGTCAGTCGGATTTTCGCGAGACTCGCTGTGGATTGGCCGCCGAGGATCATCCGTCGCGCCATCTCCTGCGGATCCGCCGCGCCCTCCCCGCGCTGCGCGCCGGCGACGCGCGCGCCATGGACTTCGTAGACCGGCGCCGCTGCGAACGTGGGCATGCAACTTTTAATGCATATGCATTATATCGGTGCTGTGTTCTACATGTATAGGATTGCACCGCCGCGCAACTAAATCGTGGCGCGCCGCGTGATCAGGATTCCGTGGCGCTTGATCTTGCGGTACAAGGTATTGCGGCTGATGTGGAAATGTGCCGCCACCAACGTCATGTTCCAGCGATTCTGCTCGATCACCTGGATCAGCGCTTGGCGCTCGGCGCTTTCGAGCGATACTTGCGGTCTCTCGAGCCTGCCGGCAACTTCACCATCCGCATCGCGCAAGCGCGGCTGATAGCGGCGTATCTCGGCCGGCAAATCATCCAGCCGAATGACGCGGTTGTCGCACACGGCGAGCGCCGTGCGAATCGTATTGCGCAGTTCGCGAATATTGCCTGGCCAATTGTACGCGAGCAGCCGCCGCAGCGCGTTCGTTTCGGCGCACGCCGCAGGGCCCCCGGCCGACTCGCGCGCTATGCACTTGCAAATCAGCGCTTCCTTGTCCTGACGCGCGGCCAGCGGCGGAAGCTCCAGGCTGATGCCGTTCAATCGATAATAGAGATCCTCGCGAAAATCGCCGCAGGCAATCATCTCGCTCAAGTTTTGGTGCGAAGCGCAAATCACACGGATGTCCACCTTGATGGCCGTTTCGGCGCCGAGCGGCGTGACTTCCAGTTCTTCAAGAACCCGCAGCAAGCGCGTCTGCAGCAGGAGCGGCATATCGCCAATTTCGTCCAAGAATAGCGTTCCGCCGCACGCTTGGGCGATACGGCCGCGCATCCCTTCGCGGCGCGCGCCGGTGAACGCGCCGCGCGAGTAGCCGAACAATTCGCTTTCGATCAATGATTCGGGGATCGCCGCACAATTGACGGCGACAAACGGCCGGTTCGCCCGGCTGCTGGCCAGGTGCAGCGCTTTCGCGAATGCCTCCTTGCCGGATCCCGTTGGACCTCGAATCACGACGGACACGTTGGTGTCGGCGATGCGCTGCGCATTACGCAGATTGCGCAGCATCTGCGGGTCCTCGCCCGCAAGATCCGCGAGCGTCATCGGCAGTGTGAGATCGCCGCGTGCCGCGGGCACCACCTCGTGCACCGCCCGCGGCGTCACACTTGCAAGCGGCGCGCTCCCGCCGAACCGGCCCGCATAGACCAAACTCGCGTAATAGCGCCGGCCGAAGCGGTTGTCGCGCAACTCCTGCACGGTGCGCCGGCCGGCTCCGGCCGCTGCCAACAGTTCTTCGTACGTCGTGTCGAAGACGTCGGCAATCGAGCATCCCACCAACGACTTTCGATCCTCTGTCCCCAGCAACCGCAGCCCGGTCGAGTCGGTGGCGACGATGGTTCCGTCGGCCGCCACGGCTATCGCACCATCATGCAACAAATCGACGAATTCAGGTCGATGATGAAAGCGCAACATCGAGACCGCACTGTGGCGGCGCAAGAACAAACACTTCTCGATCAATCGTGCCGAGGTATTGACCAGCGCGACGGTGTGCATCTTCGACTCGCGCGTGCCGCCCGCGCCCACGCTGGATGCGTCCAGGACCGCGATGACGCGACCGTTCGAATCGTGAATCGGCGCCGCCGAACAGGACAGGCCGACGTGGCGCGCACGAAAGTGGTCGGATTCGTGAATCGTGATGGGCCGCGCTTCGGCGACGCAGGTTCCAATTCCATTGGTGCCCTGCGACTGCTCGCTCCACTGCGCGCCAACGATGAGTCCTGCCCGAACGAACATCTTCTTCAGTAACGGATCGACTTTCTCACAGAGAATGACCCCGTCGGTGTCGGCGAGCAGCAGCGCATAACCGGAACCGGCGATCTGTTCGTAGAGAGAATCCATTTCAGCGCGGGCAATCTGCACCAGATCTTCGTGCTCGGCACGTAGATCGTTCAGGCGGCACAAATCGAGCACGGTGGGTTGGTAATCACGCGCCGGATCGAGTTTGAATTCATTCAAGCAACGCCGCCAGGAGACGTCGACCGTCGTCGTGACATTCGCTCCGGCGGTAACGACAGCCATGTCATGCCCCGCGACGCGCAGCACGCGATCGGCGTGCGGTCCTGCCGCCTCGACGCTCATGGACGCAGCCACCAGCGCGACAATACAACGCTCTGAGTACAAGCCATCTGCCCCCCCCGACTT
>CAYRAC010000711.1:0-2643 GCA_964422045.1 uncultured Steroidobacteraceae bacterium | reverse complement strand
ATTGTGCTTAACGAACCCTCCAACGTCGCGATCCAAAATCAACCGCGGCGCACCGGCAAAGTCTTTATCGCCGTCGGAACGGCGGCGAAACAGATGCTCGGCCGCACGCCCGAGCACATCACTACGGTGCGGCCCATGAAGGACGGCGTCATCGGCGACTTTAAATACGCCGAAGCCATGCTGCAGTACTTCATCAGAAAGGCTCATGGCGACCGCTTGTTTGATCCCAGCCCGCGCGTTCTCGTGTGCGTGCCCCATGGTGCAACGCAAGTGGAGCGCCGTGCCATCAAGGATTCCGTTTTGGGCGCTGGCGCACGCGTCGTCGACGTCGTGCCCGAGGCCATGGCCGCCGCGGTCGGCGCCGGCGTGGCGGTCCATGAAGCCCGCGGCTCGATGGTTTTGGATATCGGCGCGGGCACGTCGGAAGTTGCCGTGATCTCACTTAGCGGTATCGTTTACGCCGGCAGTATTCGTATCGGCGGCGACAAATTTGACGAAGCGATCGCTCAGTACGTGCGTCGCAACTACGGTATTTTGATCGGCGAGGTGACGGCGGAGCGTGTCAAGATGCAAATCGGCTCTGCCTATCGCGGCGAGAAAACACACGAGATCAGTGTCAAGGGCAAAAACCTCTCCGAGGGCATGCCGCGCTCGTGCACGTTGAATTCCAACGAGATTTTTGAATCCCTCGAGGAGCCATTGCACGGCATCATAAGCGCGGTAAGGAAGGCGTTAGAGAGCACTCCGCCGGATCTCGGCAGCGATATTGCCGATCAGGGCATCGTGATCACGGGCGGCGGCGCCTTGTTGCAGCATATCGACAAGCTAATTGCGAAAGAGATCGGAGTGGCCGTTCGCATCGCCGATGATCCGTTGACGTGTGTGGCGCGCGGCGGCGGACATATCCTCGAGCTTACGGAGGCGTCGGAGCGAGGCATCTTTTGCTTGCAGTAACCCGGTTGATCACCGAGGATCATAGCTCGCGTAGTCGGCGACTCCTGTCAGCGCTTGATTACACGAAGCCGAGCGATTCAGCTACAGCGACCAACGGTCACCACCGGCATGATTAGCCGGGTAGCCAAACTGGGAAATTGCGTGATAAGGCCTGATCCGACGCCGGTCTATGACGTGTTCAAGTTCAGACGATTTCGTCTCAACCTAATTGGTTTCCTGAAACTGCCGCTCGGCGTAAGCGAGGAAGTTCTACGCGACGTCATCAAGGAATGCAGCGTCAATTTACTCAAAAGCTACCTGGCGCGCGCGGAACGCGTCAACTCGACGCCCCTCCGTCCGACTCGCTCGGGCCCAAGTTTGCGAGTCAACACGCCGAGCGCGCGCGATCAACGCCAGGTCGGGTGACCCATCACAGTCATCGCGACATCCCGCGCTACTGCTCCCAATGACCGCGGACATAGTGCCATTGGTTTCCGATCTGATCCCATCGATCCGCGACCCAATGCTTGCCGCGGCGTTCGGGTATCCATCCGCCGGAGATCCAATGGAAAAACCGCCCGTTCCACTCCCAATAGCCCGGCGCCCACGCATATCCATCGTGGTGTGGCGGTTCGTGTTCAATGCGAGGCGCTGGCGGCGCCGAATCGCTCACGATGTCAGCCGCCGCAGCGAACTTAGGCGAGAGCGAGGCGCCGAGGACTATTACCGTCGCCAGCAAGATCTTTGGCAGTGTTTTCATTTGAGCAACTCCAGGCCTTTATTTGGCCCATTCGTGAGGTTCGACAACATTCATTTAAGACCGAACGATCGTGCTTTAAAGAATTTGAGGCGATGCGTCGGCGCGATGAACATGACCATGGATGGGTTCGGGTGGCTTTAACGAAGCTCGGGAGAACGCCGGCTGCGATCGAGCAGCGAGTCGAACGCTTGTTGCGCTCGCTCTCCTGCGCCGCGTTCGCGCAGGAGCCCTTGGGTCTGTTGATACATCATCGTGATGCCGTCGAACTCATAGCCAAACTGCAGCGGATCCAAATCGGTTTGGAAATGCCCTTCCTCGACGGCGGTTTGGGCGCAGCGCGCCACGAACTCGCGCCAATCTTGTAATGCATGCACCAAGCGCTCCCGCACTGGATGTCCGAGGCGGTTGTGATACTCGAGCGAGGCCTTCTGCAGCATGCAGCCGCGCGAATTAGCTTCCCCGCGAATCCATTCCAGTTTCTTCTCGAACAAGACACGCAAACGCGGTTCGCCGCGATGGGAGGCCAGCGCCGGCTGAACGACGCGCAGGGTGAACTGGTTGACCACCTCCTCGATGACGCCGAGCTGCAAGGCCTCTTTCGACTTGAAATGCGCAAACAGTCCACTCTTGGAGAGCTTCGTCTGTTCCGCGAGCACACCGATCGAAAGCCCTTCGTAGCCAACGTCGCTGACGATGCCGAGCGCATGCGAGATGATGGCGCGCCGGGTTTGCTCACCCTTTGGTTGGCGCTTACTCGTCTTGCCGGGCACCGACCCGACTTGCGTTCTCGTGATCACCATAATCGGCATAATAGCACGATCGTTCGTTTTTGCAAGATGTCTCGCTCTGCGCGTGCGTAGCTGGATCTCCGCGTTACGCTCTTTGTGTGAAACGCTTCTGGTAGACGCAAAGATGAGTGTAGATCGCTCCGAGGAGCGGCGCCTCAATCT
>CAYRAC010000710.1:1407-2649 GCA_964422045.1 uncultured Steroidobacteraceae bacterium | reverse complement strand
TATTCGAGCTCTTATTGACGTCGACTTCGACGATGATGGCCTCGACCTGCACCTGGGCACGGCGGATATCAAGCTTGTCGATGACATTCATCAGCGACTTCATGATTTTGGGGGGCGCCGTGATGATGAGGGCGTTGGTCGCCACGTCGGCCCAAATGGTGACGCTGGAATCGACATTCGCAGTCCCGCCGCCGCCGCCGCCGGCGGCACCCGCCGCGGGCGGCCCGCCTTGCGCCTTGGCCGTGGCGGTGGCTTGGCCCTTGAGTTTGTCGGCAATCTTTTCGGCGTCGGCATAGCGCAGATACCGAACCTGCGTGTCGCCGCCGGTCGCGAGCGGCGTATCCATGTTGACGATCAACGCTTTGAGCTTCAGACGCTGCGACTTCTCGCCGGTGAGCAAAATACTATTGGTACGGTCGTCGGCGACGATCTTTACCGCTGACCCGGCGCCCTCGGCTCCCTGACCGCCCTGATTCAGAGAATTGACCACTCGCACCACATCTGAGGCGCTGGCATTGTGCAGCGCAATTACCTCGATCGGCTCATCCTCGCTCGAATCCATGCGCTCGACGATGCGCACGATGCGGCTCACATTGCTGGCGCGATCCGAGATTATCAACATATTGCCCGAAGGGTAGGCAGTCAGCTGGCCGTATTGCGGGACGAAGGGCCGCAGAATCGGCACCAGTTGTGCCGCGCTGATGTTCTTCACGGTAATGATCTGCGTCACGATCTCATCGGAGCTCGAGCTCACACTCGCCGGCAAATCGTTGGCCGGCAGCTGCCGGGCATCCGTATTGGGTACGATCTTGATGACTTTTCCGGCCGGGACTGCGACGTAGCCATACACCTGCAATACCGACAGGAACGCCTCGTAGAATGCGGCCGGCGACATCGGCGTCGCCGATAGCATGGTCACCTTGGCATTGACGCGCGGATCGATGATGAAATTCTTGCCGGTGACTTCCGCCACCGCTTGGATGATTTGACTTAGATCCGCGTCCTTGTAGTTGGGCGTGATCGTCGGCGTGTCCTGCTGCGGCTTCGCGGGCGGCGCCGCCGGCGACGCCGCAGACACCAATAACGCAGCAGCAAGCGCCAACACAGCGGCGATTCGGGTCTTGGTCTGCGGGTTGTTGGAATTCGGCATCATGGGTACTCGTAGGTTGAACGCGTTTCGACCTTCGTTCGCGTCATTCGTTTGGATTTTCGTTCGGACTGTTGGGAGCGCCGCTCGGCGGC
>CAYRAC010000710.1:0-1307 GCA_964422045.1 uncultured Steroidobacteraceae bacterium | reverse complement strand
GCGCCGTTCGCCGGCGCGCCGGACCCGGTGTTGTCGCCTTCCAAATCTTTGGTCGCTTGCGCCGCGACCTGTGCAATGTTCAAAGTAATGTCCTGCTTCTGCCCGTTGCGCTCAATGGTCACGGTTGCGCGGTCCGAGGTCTGGATCGTATTGAATACCTCTTGGCTACGCTGCGGATCATCGAGCTGTGTGCCGTTGATTGCCGTGACCAAATCACCGGATCTGAGACCCAGCTTGGTGAAAATCAGCCGATTTCGCCCGGGATAAGCGCGAAAGCCGCGCAGCTTGCCGGCTGCGTTATCGTACGAGGGGACGGTGCGCATGACTTGGTCGAGAATGCCGGGGTCTTGCTGCACCATGCGACGGATGTTGTCGACTGCCGCCACGGTACGCGGGTCGCCGCCCGTGCGACGCACGATCGGCGCTGCGTGCATGCCCGGGCCGAGCAAGCGGGGCAGCGGTAGGGTTTCGAGTACACCGACGCGATCGAGAATTACGTGATCGAGATACACCGAGTGCAAAGAGGCGCCGCCGATGTTGTCGCCAACCGAATACACCTTTGAGGGACCGCCATCGCTGATGATCGCCACGCCGTGCTTCGGGTCCTGGGTCGCAATGGTGCCGGCCAGCACCAAATTGGCCGTGGACTGCGGCGCATTGGCCGGGTCCTGGGTGGCCGGATCGATGACCGCCACGCCGAACAGATGGGCGGAAGTCACGGCTTGGACGTCGACCCCGGCATGCAGGCCGCGTGGCGCCGCGCTCGTCAGCACGGGTTGCGGGGATTTCACTGGTCCGCCGGAGAGCACGGAAATGGCGATTCGCGCCAGTTCCACGGCGATGAGCGCGGCGAGTGCCAGCGATACCAGCCGGGGGCCGTTACCCTGCAGACGGGACAGCCATTCATTTGAGCGCGTATCGAGCATGTATGGGTCGCGAATGGTTACCGTGATCGGCAATCATACGGGCTACCTGCTTGAACGCTCAAGCATTTGTTTTTACTTGTTAAAGTAAAGTGACCGTGATTGGCGACAGGGCATAAACGGAGGGTTTGACTTACATGGCTTGTAAACCGACATAACGCACCCTATAAACTGATTATTCATGAGTGACATCGAACGTGGGCGGGACGGGACGGGGTTGGTCGTCGAAGAAGCGGCGCCGAAGCTCAAGCGTCCGCCTCTCTACCAAGTCGTGTTGATCAATGACGACTACACTCCCATGGAGTTCGTGGTCGACATCCTGCAGCGTTTCTTTACGATGGACCGTACCAAAGCAACTCGCGTTATGCTGGAGGTGCATACCAA
>CAYRAC010000709.1:0-2659 GCA_964422045.1 uncultured Steroidobacteraceae bacterium | reverse complement strand
CGGCTACTGCAATGAGGCCGTGGCGCTGCTCGTCCGTGAGTGGCTCGACCTTTAGCCGGGTGACTTCGATTGGTATGCTCGAAGCAACTCCGGGTTGTGCCTCATAATCATTTCGACTCTGTGCGTTCGTTCTCGACATATCCGCTCGAGGCCTCGATTCCATTTGCGTTTCCATGAGGGCTCCTTGTTCAGGTGTTGGACAACGTTGCGCGGAGTGTCCTATAAAATGAGGTTAAGTTAACGTAAATGGTCACAGCCGGTATAGTAAGGACCATTGTGATTGAATCGCGTCGGCACGTACAAAACATTGCGGAGTACTGCATGAAGAATCTCTTGACGATTCCATTGATCACTCCAGGAGTTCGAGCGTGAAACGCCGCGATTTGCTTGTGGCAGCGACTGGTCTGGGACTGACCAGCGGCGCGGTACTCAATGGCGCTGCCAAAGCGCGAGCGGATTCTTCCGGCCCTGAGCGCAATATATTGCTCATCATCGCGGATGATCAAGGCTACGACTTGAGTTGCTGTGGTGGGCGAGTCAAGACACCCGTGTTGGATAATCTGATTACGCAGGGAACGTTGTTCACTCAAGGATACGCGACCGTGTCCTCGTGTAGCTCCAGCCGAGCGACGTTGTACACAGGCCTCTACTCGCATACCAACGGTATGTACGGACTCGCGCATGACGTGCATAACTTTTCCCTGCTCGACGATATCAAGACGCTGCCTTGGATGCTGCAACAATCGGGCTATCGCACGGCGCTCGTCGGCAAGAAGCACGTAAAGCCCGACGCGTTACTACCCTATGACGCTTGGCTGGCCCCCGAGCTTCCCGGGATTCGCGATGTGGCTGCTATGGCTCACCTAGCGGGTCAGTGGATTCGCGAACAAGGCGCTGGCCGGCCGTTTTTCTTGACTGTCGGTTACAGCGATCCGCATCGTGACGCAACGAACTTCGGTAATTCGCGCAAATGGCCCGAGGTCGAGCGTGAGATCTACTCGCCTTCTGAGGTATTGATTCCCAATCATTTGCCCGATCTGCCTGGTGTGCGCCAAGACTTGGCTCAGTACTATGAATCGGTCAGTCGGCTCGACAGCGGCGTGGGGATACTGCTTCGAGAGTTGCGCGATGCGGGGCATGAGAAAGATACTCTTGTCATCTACCTAAGCGATAACGGCCGACCATTTCCGGGCGCTAAGGACAATCTGTATGAACCCGGGCTGCATATGCCACTAATCATTCGCTCGCCCGAGCAAAGCGCACGAAACGTCCGCAATACCTCGCTCGTGAGCTGGATCGACGTGGCTCCAACCATTCTCGACTGGGCGAGAGTAAAGCCGCCGGCTAACTACCGCTATGCGCCACTGCCCGGCCGCTCATTACTCCCGATTTTGGAACAAACAGATTCCATCGGATTCGATCGAATCTTCGCCACTCATTCTTTTCACGAGATCAACCAGTATTATCCAATGCGTTCTGTGCGTACACGACGCTACAGTTATTTCCTGAATCTCGAGCCCTCACTTGCTGTCCCTGTGGCCAGCGACGTGCAGCTCTCGCCCTCTTGGAAGGCGATCATCGGCACCCCGGGGGCCAAGCTCGGCAAGCGGACGCTGGATGCTTTTACGCATCGTCCGTCCGAAGAACTTTACGATATCGCTGTCGATCCGGACGAGATAGTCAATCTAGCCGCCGAACCATCACACGCAACCGTCATGGCGGATCTGCGCAAACAGGTGCGAGATTGGCGCGCCGCCACTCACGACCCCTGGCTTCCCGGAATTACTGATCCTTTCGGGCATGCGCATTGAATGCCTGAGTAAACCGCGTTACGTTCGCCACCGCACTGTCGATCGGGGGCGACTCGCGCTAAAATCACAGACTACCTGATAGGAGTCTTCCCTTGAACATGCATCTCAGCATTGCACCGATCGTCGCGCTGATCGCCGGCGTATTGATTCTCATCGTACCGCGGCTATTAAATTACATCGTCGCGTTCTACCTGATCGTCACTGGATTGCTGGGGTTGTTCGGCACCGGAAATTTTCATTTTCATTAGCGAGATGCAAGTTTGAGGGATCAAACATTCGCCACTCGCTGCTCGCGGCGTCAAGAAATAAGCGGTGAATTTGACCGAAAGTCCGATTTTCGTTGCGAGGATTGATCGCATATCGAGTAAACGCTGGAAGTAAATACGCGACTTTCCGTTCGAATTTCGTGTGGAATTGGCATGTTTCGCTGGACAACCCGCGAGCGCCGCTGCAGCTGGTTGCGGATTAAGTCAAATGTAATTGAGGTCGACAATCGAGTCAAGCGATGTGATCAGTGCTTGTCGTGGTCCCACATCTCGGCTCGTTGTTGGTCCACACGCTTTTTATAGGCTTCGATTTCGGCTGACGCGCCGAAGGACGGCCCTGACGGCCAAATGGAGAAGTCGCGGAGCGCCAGCCGCTTCGGGCTCCCGTGCATACTGATCAAGGCTTCGTCGAGTTCGAGCAGCGATCCACGCGCCAATTGCAGCACGTGCTCGTTCGGCTGGTACATGGTGCCTACCGGATAGTCGAGGAACGGCGTACTGCTCTCCTCGATGTGATTACCTAACAGGTGGGCGACAGGCTTGCCCTTGGTGAAGTCAATAAGGCGTTCGACGCTCGCCTGG
>CAYRAC010000708.1:0-2659 GCA_964422045.1 uncultured Steroidobacteraceae bacterium | reverse complement strand
TTCGGCCAGGATGCTGCGCGCCGAGTTGCCGGTGCACAAAAAAAGAACGTTGTAGGTCCGCTCGGCGTTCATTTTGCGCAGCAACTCGCAGGTTGGGCGCGCTGTGCGGGAACGCAGCATCCGGCGGCCGGCGCCTGCAGCGGCGTGGAGGATTCGCCGTGATTGAAGACCGCGGTATCTTCGCCGTACACCGGGATGCCGCCCAAGGTATGAAAAGTTTCCCAGGCGATCCCGGTGGGATCGGTGACCCAGTACTTGTCCGACTTCGCGTAGCAACAGGGCTGCTCGTTCTCCTCGACCATGCGTGCGTCAGCTGCTTCGAGCTGCGCGCGCATGCCGCGAAGTTCTTCATCGGATTCGACCTGGAAGCCCAAGTGATTGACACCCACCGGTTGGCGATTCATCGAGATCGCGAAGTTGACGCGCGGGTCGTCCAACATCCATTTGGCATAGTCGGGGTGGGTCACGACCGGTTCCGCACCGAATAGTGTTCGATAGAAGCGGATCGACGCGGAAAGGTCCTTGACGCTGACGTGTACGTGAAGTCGTTTCATAGCTCACCTGTTCAAGGTTCGAGTCGTTTGATCATGAAGGCGGAGCTCGACGGGCACAGGCTCGCGAACTCGCGCGTGGCTTGGATGGAACGGGGAGCCGCGGCGCGCTCGATGCGTCGATAGCCTCGATGCTCGAAGTAGGCTTGCGCAGTGGTCGTGAGGAGATAAAGCGCGCGAACCTGGTGCGCAGCGGCATACTTCTCGGCGTGCCGAACCAGGGCGGATCCCAAGCCCTGGGTTCGCGCCGCAGCACTCACGACCAAGGAGCGCAGCAGTGCTGCTTCACCGTAGATCTCAAGCCCGACAAGCGCGCTCGGCGCGCCATCGGTGCCCGTAAAGAAGAAGTGCTGCAGGTAATCTTCAGTCAAGTCGGAGGCCGGCAGCCCCGCCGCTTCGAGCAACGCCACAACGCTCGAGTGCGGCGGTCGTTCCCGGATCATGCAAGGCTCAGGCACATCAAGCTGCTTTCGCGGCGCGCTTCGCCGCTTTCGGCGCACGCACCGGCGGGCAGCATTCAGCCGCACTCTCGATGCAGCAGTTGTCCGTCAGGTAACTCACGAGCGCTGTCATCGCGGCGAAGTCCGCCGAGTAGATGAGCTGGCGGCTCTCGCGCCGCTGGGCGATCAAGCCCGCGCGCTGCAGATTCTGTAGATGAAAGGTTAGAGACGAGGGCACCAGTCCCACGCGTTCGGCGATCTTGCCGGCAGGCAACCCGGCGGGGCCTCGCTCAACCAGCAAGCGGAATATCGCGAGGCGATGCTCATGCGCCAAGGCGCCGAGCGCGTCGATGACCTGGGGTGTTTTCATGTCGGTACGATATTTCGACTAACGTCGTATTGTCAAGCGCTTGTGGAGACTTTACCGCCCATCTTGGCTACTGGCTGCGCTATGTCTCCAACCACGTGTCGCAGGCACGTCCATCTGCGGGAACGAGCTTTCGCCGACCGTAGCGCCGCCGAGCCAGGCATCACGCCTGCGCGAGGCAGGGATCAGCGCTCGGACGGCGGCGGCATGAACACCGGAGCTATCAGGGCTTCTGCGCCACCAAGGTGGCGAAGGCCGGCTGCGCCGGATATGTGGTCTCCCTGCTCGGACGACGGGTGCTCTATTACGGCCGCACCTGCGAGACTCACACCGAGTATTTTCCAGGCACGCAGCCGGCAGCCAAGCCCTGAAACGCCCGGCGCGACATGACGGACCCAGGCGTCATCGGCGGCGGACGAGGACATTCGAGAACTGCTTCCCGGAACCGTCACGAGCCGCTACCCACCCGCAGCCGCGGGAGTTACGCTCGGCCGTAGCCCTGAGCGCACGGGGCAGGAACTCGTATCGTGATCCGAAAGTACTACTATCGATCGATCGTCGCACTGCTGCTGATCCCGGTGGTGGTAATAATAGCGGCCCAAATATTTGCGGCGATCAACCCGGAACTCGCGGCGGGACACGCAAATTACGCGCGCAATTACGCCCTGCTCGATCATGCGCGGCGGGTAGCGCTGCTGGGGGGGCCGGTGCTGGCGGGAGTCCTGTGGCTGCTGTCCGGCTTCTGGCTGCTACGCGCCAAGTTGCGGCGCGGGGCGTGGCTGTGGCTGGCCGTGCTCGGAGCGCCGGGATTTGCGCTGCTCTCGGCGCTCTTGGATCGCTCGCCACCGGCTCCGAATGATGCGTACAGGCGACAGCTGGCCCGCCTACCGCTAGTGCTGCGTATTCTTTACGAGGTGGTGCGCTTCGCCGCACTGACCTTCGTGACGATGCAGCTCATCGAGTGGTGGAATGATGGCACTGCGCTTTTCGAGGCCACCCGACGCGGCGTGGCGTTGGCAGTGGTGCTGGCCGAGCGCGACGCCTCCTCGGGCATGTGGGCCTTCGGCGACGCGATGCGGGCTGGCTTCCTGTTCGTGCTCATCTACGCGCTCTGGCCTGCCGGCTACAACACGATGGCAGGGCTCATCCGCCGCCTACGGCGCCGCACCGTCAGCCATTCTCCGCCCGGAGCGTGAGTTGATCGGCAACGCGACCAGCAATATCGGTTCACTCCGAGAGATTCATTTTCTCAAGCAGCGCAGCGAAGCGCGGATCGCCGTGCAGGCTCTCGAGGAGCGGAT
>CAYRAC010000707.1:0-2661 GCA_964422045.1 uncultured Steroidobacteraceae bacterium | reverse complement strand
GAGGTTCTCGTACAGGCGAAACAACCGCCGATAGCTTTCGTAGCGGCGCGTCGCGATCTCCTGGGCGACGACGGCGGTGCGCACGGCGCAGCCCGGCTCTTCCATGTGACGACAGTCCTTGAAGCGGCAATCGACGCCGCGTGCCAGAATCTCGATGAAGCCGCGTTCGGCCGCGCGCACCAGACTCGCCGGCGGCGCAAAATCGCGCACGCCGGGCGCATCGATGATGGCCGCGGCCGGTCCGAGGGAGTACCAGCGCGCGGTGGTCGTCGTGTGACGACCTTCGGCATCCCGGGTCAGCTCGGCGGTGTGCGCGGCCGCCTGCGGAATCAAGGCGTTTACCAAGGAGGATTTGCCGACGCCTGATTGGCCGACCAGCATGGTCACGCGGCCGGCGAGCGCTTGCGCGAGGCCGTCCATGCCCGCTCCGGATTGCGCGGTCACCTCGATGCATTGCAATCGTAAGGCGCGATAAGTCTTCAGCTCCGGCTCAATGGAGCGGCTGTCCAAGTCGAGCTTGTTGACGATGAGGAGCGCTTCCAAGTCCTTCAAGACGGCGCCCGCCCAATAACGGTCGACCAGAAACCAATCCGGTGCCGGCTCGGCGGCGACCACGATGGCCAGTTGGTCGATGTTGGCGGCAACCGGTTCGGCGCGCCCACGGGCGTCGATGCGCTCGATGAGATTGCGGCGCGGCTCGATTGAATCGACGCTCGGTCCATCGGCGGACGGCTGGTAGGACCACTTGACGCGATCGCCGCAGACCACGCGCTGCTTGCGGCCAACCAAGGCGCAGTGCAGGGTGCTGCCGTCGGCTTGCACCAAAACCCCGCGACCGTAGTTGGCGAGGACCGTGCCGCTGCCGGCCTCTGCTACCATGCGCCTTTTAGCTGTTCAAAATTCATGAAATCTCCCGAAAATCTCATCTGGATCGATCTGGAAATGACCGGCCTCAAACCGGAATCCGATCTAATCATCGAAATTGCGACGATCGTGACCGACAAGCATCTTAACGTGCTTGCCGAGGGTCCGGTGTTCGCGGTGCACCAGAGCGACAGCGTGCTCGCCGCGATGGATGATTGGAACCGCAATCAGCATGGCCGTTCCGGATTGAGTGCGCGCGTGTCCGCCAGCAGCGTCGATACGGCCGCTGCCGAACGTGAAACCTTGCGCTTCGTCGAAACCTGGGTGGGGCCGGGGAAGTCGCCGATGTGCGGCAACAGCATCTGTCAGGATCGGCGTTTCCTGGCGCGCCTCATGCCCACACTCGAGCGCTTCTTTCACTACCGCAATCTCGATGTCAGCACTCTGAAGGAATTGGCACAGCGCTGGGCGCCGCAAGTGGCGGACGGGTTTCGCAAGGGCTCGAGTCACCTCGCCATGGACGATGTGCGCGAGTCGATCCGCGAGCTGCAATACTATCGTGAACGGCTGTTGCGCCCGCTGTAGCGAGCGGCGTTACGCGGGCCGATCGCCCGCCAGAAACATCCAGGTCTCGACCACCGTGTCCGGATTCAACGACAGGCTGTCGATGCCTTGCTCGACCAGCCAACGCGCCAGCTCCGGGTGGTCGGAAGGGCCCTGGCCGCAGATGCCGACGTACTTGCCTTGCTTCTTGCACGCCTTGATCGCCATCGCCATGAGTGCTTTGACCGCATCGTCGCGCTCGTCGAATGATTTCGCGACGACGCTCGAGTCACGGTCGAGTCCAAGCGCGAGCTGCGTCATGTCGTTCGAGCCGATCGACATGCCGTCGAAGAACTCCAGGTAGCGGTCGGCGAGCAGGGCGTTCGTCGGCAGTTCGCACATCATGATGTGCTTCAGACCGTTGTCGCCGCGTTTCAGGCCGTTGTCGGCCAGCAGCTGCGTGACGGCTTTGGCTTCGCTCAACGTGCGCACGAACGGCACCATAACCTGCACGTTGGTCAGGCCCATCTCGTCGCGCACGCGCTTCAATGCCCGGCACTCGAGCTCGAAACACGGCCTGAACTGCTTGTCGATATAGCGCGACGCGCCGCGAAATCCCAGCATGGGATTCTCTTCGTGCGGCTCGTAGTTCTTGCCGCCGATCAAATTCGCATACTCGTTCGATTTGAAGTCCGAGAGACGCACGATCACCGGTTCCGGCGCAAACGCAGCGGCGATTTGCGCGATGCCCTCGGCCAGCTTGTCGACGTAAAAATTCACCGGGCCGTCGTAACCGGCAATTTGCTTGCCGATCGTATCCTTCAGTTCGGGGCTCTGCTTGTCGAATTCCAGCAAAGCGCGCGGATGCACGCCGATCATGCGGTTGATGATGAACTCGAGACGCGCGAGTCCGACACCCTTGTGCGGGATGCCTGCGAAATCGAAGGCGCGGTCGGGATTGCCGACGTTCATGGTGATCTTCACCGGAATCGCCGGCATCGCATCCATCTCGATGGTGCGCTGATCGAACTCGAGCATGCCGTCGTACACATGTCCGGTATCGCCCTCGGCGCACGACACGGTGACGGCCTGATCTTCCTTGATGGCGCTGGTCGCGGTGCCGCAGCCGACGACCGCCGGTATGCCGAGCTCGCGCGCAATGATGGCCGCGTGGCAAGTGCGCCCGCCGCGATTGGTGACGATGGCGGAGGCGCGCTTCATCACCGGTTCCCAGTCCGGATCCGTCATGTCGGC
>CAYRAC010000706.1:0-2662 GCA_964422045.1 uncultured Steroidobacteraceae bacterium | reverse complement strand
CTATGGCGGCTCGCGTTTGCATCTTCGCGACGACTGGCCACGAACCCCGTCAGGCCCGGAAGGGAGCAGCGGTAGCGGCTTTAAGTCGGGCGCCGAAGTCCTGCTGGCGCGGGCCGCCTCCTGAAAGCCACGCGAGCGCGGCGCTCGGAAGCTAAACTTCGTCCTATGAGCTACATCGTACTCGCCCGTAAATGGCGTCCGAAAAAGTTTGCCGAAATGGTGGGGCAGGAGCATGTGCTGCGCGCGCTCAGCAACGCCCTCGACAGCGGCAAGGTGCACCATGCGTTCTTATTCACGGGCACCCGCGGGGTCGGCAAGACCACCATCGCGCGCATCCTCGCGAAGTCGCTGAATTGCGAGACGGCGGGCGTCAGTTCGAATCCCTGCGGCGTGTGCAGCGCATGCCGCGAGATCGACGAAGGGCGGTTCGTCGATTTGATCGAGGTCGATGCGGCGTCGCGCACCAAGGTGGACGACACCCGCGAGTTGCTCGACAACGTGCAATATGCGCCGAGCCGCGGCCGCTACAAGGTGTACCTCATCGACGAAGTGCACATGCTGTCGAACCACTCTTTCAATGCGCTGCTCAAGACGCTCGAAGAGCCCCCGCCGCACGTCAAATTCCTGCTGGCGACCACCGATCCGCAGAAACTTCCGGTGACCGTGCTGTCACGCTGCCTGCAATTCAGCCTGAAGCGATTGCCGGCCGCGCTGATCGGCGAACGATTGAAGTTCATCGCCGCGGCGGAGACGCTTGCGTTCGATGCGCCCGCGGTGGCGCTGGTGGCGCGCGCGGCGGAGGGCAGCATGCGCGACGCCCTGAGCCTATTGGATCAGCTGATTGCATTCGGCGGCGGCGCGTTGACCGAGGCCAATGCGCGCGCGATGCTCGGTACCATCGATCGCGGACACGTCGGCAAGCTCATCGATGCCTTGGCGAGTTCGGATGGCCCCGCGCTGCTCGCTCAAATTCAGGTACTCGACCGCGACGCACCCGACTATGACCGGGCGTTGGTCGAAATGGCGGCGTTTTTGCAGCGCATTGCAATCGTGCAAATCGTGCCTGAGGCTGCGCAACAGGACGAGGAATTCGACGCCGATTCGTTGACGCGCCTGGCGCAGGCGATTTCGCCTGAAGATGTGCAGCTCTATTATCAGATTGCCCTCGGCGGACGCCGCGATTTGGCGATGGCGCCTGAGCCGAAGTTGGGATTTGAAATGACATTGCTGCGCATGCTGGCGTTCCGCCCCGAGACGGCGGTCGACAGTCAACCGAGCGGCCGCGCCACGGCCGCCGGCGCCGGCGCCGGCAAGCCGGGGCACAGCGCCACGCCCGCCGCGGTCGAGGCTTCCCGGGTGCGCCTGACGAGCATCGATGCCGGGAATTGGCCGTTGGTGGTCGAGGCGGCCAACT
This sequence comes from uncultured Steroidobacteraceae bacterium, assembly GCA_964422045.1. Taxonomy (GTDB): domain Bacteria; phylum Pseudomonadota; class Gammaproteobacteria; order Steroidobacterales; family Steroidobacteraceae; genus Bog-1198. The sequence goes on along the minus strand of CAYRAC010000706.1, from coordinate 1,248 downwards.
TGAGCGGCATGGCGCGCCAGCTCGCCCTCAATTGCGTGCCGGCTTCCTTTCAAAACGATGTGTTGACGCTGCAGCTCGATCAAGCGGCGGCGGACCGGCGCACGCGGCCCCTGGAAGAGAAGCTCGTGCAAGGCTTGTCGAAATATCTCGGCCGGGACATCCGCGTGACATTCGTCACCGCCGAGGCGGAACTCGTGACGCCCGCGCGAAGCCGCGCGCTTGCGGAACAGGACAAGGTGATGCGTGCCGCGGCCGCGTTCGAGGCGGATCCGACGGTCAAGGGGTTGCGCGAGCGCTTCGGCGCCGATGTGGACCTCGCTTCCGTGAAACCAGCGAACTAGCGATGAGGAGATCGGCATGATGAAGGGCGGATTGGGCAACCTGATGCGGCAGGCGCAGCAGATGCAAGAGACCATGAAGAAGGCACAGGCCGAGCTCGCGGAGCTCGAGGTGACGGGCGAGGCCGGTGCGGGCATGGTCAAAGTGACGTTGAACGGGCATCACGAAGCGAAAAAAATCAGCATTGAACCGAAGCTCCTGGGCGAGGACAAGGACATGCTCGAGGATTTGTTGGTCGCTGCGGTCAACGATGCGGTGCGCAAGATCGCGGCGCGCAGTCAGGAGAAATATTCCGGGCTGATGGCCGGACTGAACCTTCCGCCGGGCATGAAGCTGCCGTTTTGAAATACACGCCGACACTCGCGCGCCTGATCGATTCACTGCGTTGCCTCCCGGGCGTCGGTCCGAAATCGGCGCAGCGCATGGCGTTCTATCTGTTGGAGCGCGATCGCGACGGCGGCAAGGCCTTGAGCCAAGCGCTGGCGGAGGCGCTCGACAACGTGGGACACTGCAAACGCTGCCGCATGTTGACCGAAAGCGACTACTGTCCCATTTGCGCCTCCAATCAGCGCGACGCGGCGCAGCTGTGCGTGGTCGAGTCGCCGGCGGACGTCGTGGCCATCGAACAGTCGGGCGGTTTTCGCGGCCGCTACTTCGTGCTGATGGGACATTTGTCGCCGCTCGACGGGGTGGGGCCGGCCGAACTCGGGTTGGATGATTTTGAGCGGCTGCTGCGCGACGGCGAGATTCGGGAAGTGATTCTCGCCACCAATCCGACGGCCGAAGGCGAGGCGACCGCGCATTACCTGGGCGAACTGGCGCTGCGCCTGGGTTTGAAGGCTTCGCGGATCGCCCACGGCGTCCCGGTCGGCGGCGAACTCGAATACGTCGACGGCGGCACGCTGGCGC
>CAYRAC010000705.1:0-2668 GCA_964422045.1 uncultured Steroidobacteraceae bacterium | reverse complement strand
CTTGGTGTCTTCTACGCTCGTCAGCCTGTTATTGATTCCGCCGTTGGCGGCGCGCTGGCTGCGGCCGTCGATGGGGATTGCGGTTTAATCTTTCACGAGGACTCTAAGGCAATGAAATTCAAAAGTACGATTGTATTGGCTATTTCCGCGCTGGCATCAAGCTACGCATGGGCGGTGGCACCGCCGCTCACTACCACCAAGACCATCACCATCGAGGCTCCCGCGAGCAAGGTGTGGAACGCAACCCGGGACTTCAACGGCCTGGCAACCTGGCACCCGGCGCTCGCCTCGGATGAGATCGTCGAGGGCAAGAACAACACGGTCGGTGCCGTGCGCTTGCTGACGTTGAAGGGCGGCGGAACGATCAAGGAAAAACTGCTGGCGTTCAATGCGGCCGGGCGCTCGTTCAAATACGAGATCGTCGAGGGCGTGTTGCCGGTGACCGAATACACGTCGACCTTCACGGTGAAGTCCGCCGGCAAAGGCAAATCGACGGTGGTGTGGACCGGACACTTCAAGCGCAAAGACGTGCGCGACAATCCGGGCGAGAAGGACAACGACAAGACCGCCGTCGACACCATCAACGGGGTCTACCAGGGCGGGCTCGACAATCTGAAGAAAATGCTGGAAGCGCAATAGGCGACGTGCGGGCGGCCCGGCGACTCTCGCCGGGCCGCCGTTCGCAGGCCGCCACGGCCGGACGGATTGCGTTTGCCAAGCCGCGTCAATGGCGATTATGCTGCAGATTCACCCTGCCGATCAGATGCCATGAACGCACTCGACTCGTTCCATCCCGCCGTCGCGGCGTGGTTTTCGCGGACCTTCGATGCGCCCACCCCGGCGCAGGAGCGGGCGTGGCCGGCATTGCAGTCCGGACAGCACGTGTTGGTGGCCGCGCCCACGGGCTCGGGCAAGACTTTTGCCGCGTTTCTCGCGGCGATCGACCAGCTGGTCAAAGAAGGGCTGCAGGGCGCGCTGCCTGATGAGACGCGTATCCTCTATGTGTCGCCGCTGAAGGCGCTGTCGAACGACATTCAACGCAATCTTGACGCGCCGCTCTCGGGAATCCGCGCAGAACTCGCCGCGCTCAACCTGCCTGAGGTGGCGATTCGCGCGGTGGTGCGCACCGGCGACACCACGCAGGCCGATCGCGCAGGCATGCGGCGCAAGCCGCCGCACATCGTCGTCACCACCCCTGAATCGCTGTATATCTTGCTGGGTTCACAGTCCGGCCGCGACATGCTCGCGACCTGCCGCACGGTCATCGTCGATGAAATACACGCGATCGCCGGCAATAAGCGCGGCGCCCATCTGGCGCTGTCGCTGGAACGGCTGCGGGCGCTGTGCGGTCAGTCCTTGACGCGCATCGGCTTGTCGGCAACTCAGCGGCCCATCGAAGAAGTGGCGAAGTTTCTAACCGGCGCGACTGCGGCCGACGCCGGCCGCTGCACCATCGTCGACGGCGGCCACGCGCGCAGCCGCGACCTTGCGCTCGAACTGCCCCCCGCGCCGCTCGAAGCGGTGATGTCGGGCGAAGTGTGGACCTTGATCTACGACCGGCTGGCGGAACTCGTGCGCGAGCATCGCACGACGCTCGTGTTCGTGAACACGCGGCGGCTGGTTGAGCGCGTGGCGCGGCATCTGTCGGAGCGGCTCGACAAGGAGAATGTCGCCGCACACCACGGCAGCCTCTCCAAGGAGAGGCGGCTCGATGCGGAGCAGCGTCTGAAGCGCGGTGAATTGAAAGTCCTGGTCGCGACCGCCTCGCTCGAGCTCGGCATCGATATCGGCGATGTGGATCTCGTCTGTCAGATCGGCTCGACCCGCTCCATCAATGCGTTCTTGCAACGAGTCGGCCGCGCCGGTCATTCCGTGGGGGGTGTCTCCAAGGGCCGTTTGTTCCCATTGTCGCGCGATGAATTGGTGGAGTGCGCGGCGCTGCTCGATGCCGTGCGCCGCGGCGAGTTGGACCGCTTGCATGTTCCGCAGAATGCCCTCGACGTGCTCGCCCAGCAGATCACCGCAGAGGTCGCGGCGCGCGAATGGTCCGAGGACGAGTTGTATGGGCTGATGCGCGGAGCCTATCCCTATCGGGAACTGCGTCGCGAGGAGTTCGACGAGTGCGTGGCCATGCTGGCGGAAGGCTTCAGCACCCGTCGCGGCCGCCGCGGGGCCCTGCTGCATCACGACGCCGTCAACAAAATGCTGCGCGCGCGCAAGGGCGCGCGGCTGACCGCTCTGACCTCCGGCGGCGCCATTCCCGACAACGCCGACTACAAGGTGATGTTGGAACCGGAAGGATTTCTGGTGGGCACCGTCAACGAAGATTTCGCCGTCGAAAGCCTGCAGGGCGATATATTCCAGCTCGGTAATACCTCGTATCGGATATTGCGGGTCGAGCGCGGCACGGTGCGCGTCGAGGACGCACACGGTCAGCCGCCATCCATCCCGTTCTGGCTGGGCGAGGCGCCGGGCCGCACCGAAGCGCTGTCCGCTGCGGTCTCGCGGTTCAGACTCGAAATCGAACAGCGATTGGACCAGCCCGGCGCGGCGAGCCAATGGTTGACCGAAGTCGTGGGACTCGACGAAGTGGCTGCATTTCAGATCGTTCAATACTTGAGCGCCGCACGCGCCGCGCTCGGCTGCCTGCCGAGCTTCGATACGCTGG
>CAYRAC010000704.1:0-2683 GCA_964422045.1 uncultured Steroidobacteraceae bacterium | reverse complement strand
GGCCGATCCAACGGCCAACTGCGGGGCGCGCGCAGCTCGCGCAGCGATTGCGCATTCACGCGGACTCGCAACGAGCCGCGTTCCTTGCGGATGGTCGGCAAGAAATCGCGCAAATAGCGCAACGAGTCCGGTACCAGCGGCGCGACATAGCCCATCCCGCGGGCGAGCGTATAGCCGCCATCGCGCCGCTTGCGGTAACCGACCGCATCTAAGTACGTACATGCATCGGGCCCCTCGATCGGCGCCGTGCGCATCACAGAGGACAACACCTTCAATTGCGGCAGACGGATGCCGAGACTCGCGCAGAACAAACTCGACCACGCACCGCCGGCCAGAACGACTGCATCGCATGCGATACGTCCCCGCTCGGTGATCACAGCGGCGGCGCGGCCGTTTGCCCGCTCGATGCCGCGCACCGCACAGTGGAGCAGGATAGTCGCGCCTTTGCGCTGGGCGGCGCGCGCGATCGCGGGCGCTGCCCGCTGCGGCTCGGCGCAGCCATCGGTCGGCACGTGCAAGCCGCAGGGGTAGGCGCGGCTTGCGCCGGGCATGAGTGCCGCGAGTTCGGCGCCGCGCACGATGCGGGTTCCGATGTCGTAGGGTTTCGCCATCGTCGCCCAATCCGCAAAACGCGACTCATCGTGTTCGCTCTCACCCACATACAGGACGCCGCACTGGCGAAATCCCGTGTCGCTTTCCGTGACCCGGTTCATGTCGCGCCATAACTGCAGACTCTGCACGATCAGCGGCATTTCCCGGCCGTCGCGGCCCGCCTGGCGGCACCAGCCCCAATTTCGGCTGGACTGCTCGCAGGCGATATAGCCCTTGTCGCACAGCGTGACGGAAACGCCGCGGCTCGCGAGAGTGAGCGCGGCGCACGTGCCGACAATTCCGCCGCCGATCACGACGACGCCGGTAACGGCGGGCATCGTTTCATCGGCGACGATGGAATCAACGTAAGGACCCATGATTTCATCCGTGGTAGTCGCGGTGTTTGCCGCTGCGCCGGGATATTCTAGCGGCGTCGGGCAACAGGCGCTCGAAGGATCTGTCGATGGATCGCGCCATTCCATGTATCGATATCGGCTCGATGTTCGGGGTGCGCACGCCCGCACGCGACGCCGCCGGGCGCTGCGTCGCGGGCTTGAATTGCCCGCGCACCGCCCCCATTAGCGCTCGGTGACTGTGCGCCGCGTCTTCTTGAGCCCGCTGTGGCTGTTGTTCTCGTTACCCGGATACATCGGCTGGCGGCTGCTGCCGCCCTTGGCCATCGGACCTTTCGGCGTGCTGGCCGGGATCACGTTGCTGATCGTTTTCTGCGTGGTCATTCCGCTCTCGGTACGCCAATGGACGATTCGCGATCCCACGCTGCAAAATCTGTTGGCGTGGACCGGCGTTCTGTTCATGGGATTCTTTTCCTCGCTATTCGTGTTTACTTTACTGCGCGACGTCGCATTGTTGTTCGTGCGCCTGCTGGGATCTGCGCAGCAAGCCGCGGCCCTCGCAGCGCCGTCGGCGCGCTGGACTCTGGCACTCACCGTTTTCGTGACCCTGGCGGGTTTGGTGATTGCCCGCCGCCGGCCGCACGTCGTGGACATCGACATCCCGGTCAGCAATCTTCCCGAGCCCTTGCACGGCTTTTCGATCGTGCAGATCAGCGATGTGTATGTAGGTCCCACGATCAAGCGGGGCTTCGTCGAGAAGATCGTCTCTTCGGTCAATGGCTTGAGGGCGGATTTGATTGCCGTGACCGGCGATTTGGTCGACGGCTCGGTGCAGCAACTGTCCGCCCACACGGCGCCCCTCGCCGGGCTTGCCGCGCGTCATGGCGCTTTCTTTGTAAACGGCAACCACGAGTACTACTCGGGCGAGCGGGCGTGGTCGGCCGAAATCCGCCGCCTCGGCTTGACGGTGCTCAAGAACGAGCACGTAGTATTGGAACATGATGGCGCATTGCTCGTTATCGCCGGTGTCACCGACCTCAGCGCGCATCGATTTGACGCTGCCGAGCGCAGCGATCCCGCGGCGGCGCTGCGCGGTTCGCCGGCCGACGCCGGCGCCAGAGTCTTGCTCGCCCACCAGCCCAATTAGGCGGCGGCGGCGGCGGACGCCGGCTTCGACGTGCAGCTGTCCGGCCATACTCATGGCGGTCAGTTCTGGCCGTGGAACCTGTTCGTCGGGTTCTTTCAGCCCTTCACGGCCGGCCTGTACCGACTGAGACAAATGTCGATTTACGTCAGTCGCGGCACGGGCTATTGGGGACCGCCGAATCGATTCGGCGTGCCGTCGGAGATTACCCGGATTCGGTTGGTGGCCGCGACAGCGTAGGGTTTGAATTTCTGCGTGGAGAGGTCAGGAGCGCCGAGTCGGCGGCGCTCCCGACCCTATGCGACGGCTACTGGCAAGCCTTGCCGTGATCCGGACGGGCGCCTTTGGCTTTTGCGTCCGCTTCGGACATATAAGCGCCGTTCTTGGTCTTCCCGTACCACTTATCAGCCTGGCAGTGATAGACGTTGCTGCTGGTGTTCACCCAGACGAGGCCCGGTCCGCCTCCGGCGGCAGGAGTTGCCGGCGGCGTCCAGCCACTGCCGCTATGTTTGGTCGCCGCCGGAGCCGCAGATCCTGCGGCGGGCGCTGGCGCAGCCGCTGGAGCGGGTGCCGCGGCAGGTGCCGGCGCAGCCGC
>CAYRAC010000703.1:0-2684 GCA_964422045.1 uncultured Steroidobacteraceae bacterium | reverse complement strand
GATGAACTTCTGGTATTCAGGTCCGGACTCCTCGCCCGAAGAGCCGTTCTTCGTGCCGCGATCGCCCGATGCGTCGGAGGGCGAGGGATGGTTGTTGTCGGTTGTGGGGCGGCGCCGCGAAAACCGCACGGACCTTGTGATCCTGGATGCTGCCCATCTCGATCGCGGGCCGGTTGCAACCTTCAAGATGCCGTGCCGCCTGCACGAAGGATTCCACGGCACGTGGGTATCGGCCGCGGAACTCGCCGCGCATACCTGATCCTGGCACAATCCGCCGGCTTAAGTGACAATCCCGCTCCATGTCCCTGAACGAGACACACGATCCGACGCTTCGCAGCTGGCTTGCTTCGGCGAATGCGCAGGGTGCTGATTTCCCTCTGCAGAACCTGCCGTTCGCGGTTTTTCGCCGCAGCGGCAGCGGCGAGGCCTTTCGCGGCGGGGTCGCCATCGGTGACCAAGTGCTCGACCTGGCGGCGGCGCGGGCGAGCAGCGGATTTCACTCGAGCTTAGGGCGCCTCGCTGCCGGCGCGCTCGACAGCGCCGCGCGTTCTTCCTTGAACGAGCTGATGAGTTTGGGTGCCGAATCCTGGTCGGCGTTGCGTTTGGCTCTGTCGCGCGCGCTGCGCGCTGCATCGGAGCGCCAAGCCGGATTGCAAGCGTGCCTTTGCCCCCAGGATAAAGCTGAATTCGCGCTGCCGGCGCAGATCGGCGATTACACGGACTTCTATACCTCGATTCACCATGCGACCGCGGTGGGCAAGCTCATGCGGCCGGATAATCCGCTGTTGCCGAATTACAAGTGGGTGCCGATTGGCTACCACGGCCGCGTCTCGTCCATCGGCGTATCCGGGCAGGCGTTTCCGCGGCCCGCTGGACAGAAAATGGCGGCCGGGGCTGCGACCCCCAGCGTCGGACCCAGCGAGCGTCTGGACTACGAACTCGAGCTTGGGATCTTCATCGGTCAGGGCAACGAGTCCGGCGCGCGCATTTCCATCGCGCGCGCCGAGTCGCATATCTTTGGCCTGTGCCTGCTCAATGATTGGTCGGCCCGAGATCTTCAAGGCTGGGAATATCAGCCGTTGGGCCCGTTTTTGGGGAAGAATTTTGCGACGACGATATCGCCGTGGATCGTGACGCTCGAGGCGTTGGAGCCGTATCGGGCTCCCTGGACGCGCGCGGCCGAGGATCCGCAGCCGCTTGCCTACTTGGATGCGCCGAGCATTCGCGAAGGCGGCGCCATTGACGTGCAATTGGAAGTGTCGATCGAAACCGAGAAGATGCGCCGCGCCGGCACGCCGCCCGCACGCTTGTCGCGCAGCAACTTCAAAGACTCATACTGGAACATTGCGCAGCTCGTAACTCACCACACCGTCAATGGCTGCAATTTGCGGCCCGGTGATCTGCTCGGGACCGGAACCCAATCCGGGCCCTCGCCCGCAGAGGCCGGTTCACTGCTGGAGCTGTCGCAAGGCGGCAAGTGCGCGGTTCCATTGATCGACGGCGAGACTCGCCGCTTCCTCGAGGACGGCGATGCGGTCACGCTGCGCGGTTGGTGCGAGCGCCCGGGGGCCGCGCGTATTGGGTTCGGCGCAGCCACCGGACGCGTCCTCGCATCGCAACCATTCAACTAGCGGGGCAGGCGGCCTTTTTAAATCCCTGCCAACAGCGATCGTAGTCCGGCTGCAAGAGCGGGGTCTCGAGCGCAAAGCGGGTGGGCCGAATGATGCATCGGCTTTCCAACATGAACGCCATCGTGTCCTCGATGTGCTGCGGCACCAGAGGGGCTTCGATCGCGTCCCGGTAGCTGGTCAGGTCGGGCCCATGCGCGGACATTTGATTGTGCAGCGAGGCGCCTCCGGGTTCGAAGCCGCCGGCCTTGGCGTCGTAGCGGCCGCTTATCAGACCCATGAACTCGCTCATCACGTTTCGATGAAACCACGGCGGCCGAAACGTGTTCTCCGCGACCAGCCAACGCGGCGGGAAGATCACGAAGTCGCAGTTCGCCGTTCCGGGCGTGTCGCTCGGGGAGGTGAGCACGGTAAAAATCGACGGATCGGGATGATCGAAGCTGATCGAGCCCACGGCATTGAAGCGGCGCAGGTCGTAGCGGCAGGGCGCGAGGTTTCCATGCCACGCGACGACGTCGAGTGGGCTGTGGTCGAGCTCGGTGCTCCACAATTTACCCGCGAACTTTTGCACGACTACCGTGCGTACCTCGAGATCTTCAAAGTGCGCCGCGGGCGATTCGAAATCACGGGCATTGGCCAGGCCGTTCGAACCCAAGGGACCGAGCTCCGGCAACCGAAACGGTGCACCGTAATTCTCACACACATAGCCGCGCGCGCCGGCGTCGATCAGCTCGACGCGAAAGCGCACGCCGCGCGGGATCAAGACGACTTGATGGGGTTCGACCTCGAGCACGCCCATCTCCGTGACGAACCGCAGCCTTCCGTGCTGCGGAACGATCAGCAGTTCGCCATCGGCATCGAAGAAGACGCGGTCGATCATCGACCGATTCGCGGCAAACCCGTGTACGGCCATTCCGACACCCTGCGCAGGATCGCCGTTGCCGGCATAGGTTACCAACCCGTCGAGAAAATCGATCGATCCTGCCGGCAGCGGCGCCGGGTTCCAGCGCAGACGATTCGGCGTGGGCCCGGCCTCGACAAACGGACCCGATCGCA
>CAYRAC010000702.1:0-2685 GCA_964422045.1 uncultured Steroidobacteraceae bacterium | reverse complement strand
GCTGTTTCTGGCGGCCATCGCGACGCTTGCCGTACTCGGCGACACCATTTGGCAGCAGCTTTCCGGTCATACCGACATTACTTCGTATGCAACCGCGGGTCTCTTGGGGCTGGTCCTGTTCACCACGGCGGCTGCGGCCAGCTTCGTCGCTCTCAGAATGCGCGAGAGTGAGGCCTTGGTCCGGCAAAAAGACGTTGACCTGGCGAATCTCGCCGAGTTGTCGCAGTACATCGTGCAGCACTTGCGCGAAAGCCTGCTGGTGGTCGATGGCTCCGACAAAATCCGGCTCATCAACGAGTCGGCGGCGGCGATTCTGGGCGATGAACAAGCGGTACCAGGGGCCCTGGTGGGTGAAGTTTCGCCGCGCCTGCTGTACTCCCTGACCACCTGGCGCCAGATCGAACGCGGCGAAGTGTCGCCGTCAACCTTCGTGGCAGCGGATGGTGCGCGGGTGATTCAACCACACTTCGCGCCGCTCGGTGATATCGCACCGGGACCTACATTGATTTTCCTTGAAGATACCAGTCTCATGGCCGAGCGTGTGCAGCAAGGCAAGCTCGCCGCGCTCGGCCGTCTGTCCGCCAGCATCGCGCATGAAATCCGCAACCCCGTGGGCGCCATGAGCCATGCCGGGCAGTTGCTCGCCGAGAGTCCGGCCATCGGGCCGGATGAACGCCGGCTGACGGACATCATTCGCAATAACTCCGAGCGCGTCAGCACAATCATCAATAACGTCCTGCAGCTTTCGCGCCGCGAAGCCACCAAGCCGACGCGCCTGAGCTTAGGTGACTGGATCGGGGAATTCCTCGCCGAGTTCTGCGAGACCATGCAAGTTCCGCGGACGCAAATTGCCTTGGTTGAGGAAGCGCTCGAATTGGAAGTGCGCTTCGACCCCAGTCATTTACATCAGGTCGTTTGGAATCTCTGCGACAACGCCATCAAGTACGGCGAAGCGCGCGCCGGCATCAGGGTCGACATCAGGCTCGGGCGTTTGAGTCCCAGCAACCGACCTTTTCTCGAAGTGGCAGATCGAGGACCCGGAATCGAACACACGGCCGTCGACCGGATCTTCGAACCGTTCTTCACGGGGCGCAAGGGCGGCACGGGGCTTGGGCTGTTCATCGCGCGCGAGCTGTGCCAGTTGAACCGCGCCATCCTGCTGTACGCACCGCGCAGCGGCGATGGCAGCGTGTTCAGGATCGTGTTCAGCGACCCGCAGCGCTGGGAAGGGTAGTCAGCAGCTACAATGCGCCAATGGCCAAACCCGCTGTCCTAGTCGTCGACGACGAACCCGATCTTTGCGAGCTGCTGACGATCACCTTGCAGCGCATGGACATGAGTCCGCGCACCGCAAACACGGTCGCGGCCGCGCAGCGCATGCTCAAATCCGAACCATATGATCTGTGTTTGACCGACATGCAATTGCCGGACGGCGACGGCTTGGAATTGGTCGAATGGATCCAGCAGTATTGCTCCGCCGTTCCCGTCGCAGTCATCACGGCGCACGGTAACGTCGAAACCGCGGTGCGCGCCCTGAAGCTGGGCGCGTTCGACTTCGTCTCCAAACCGCTGGATCTTACCGGGCTGCGTAAATTGGTCGCCACCGCCATCAAGCTGTCGGAAGACGGCAGCGGCGATACCAGCGTTTTTGGGCCGCGCCTGCTCGGCAATTCACGCGCCATGCAAGACATGCGCGAGATGATCGGGCGCGTCGCGCGCAGCCAAGCGCCGGTGCACATCTTTGGCGAGTCCGGAACCGGTAAGGAGTTGGTCGCCAAGCTCATTCATGAATCCGGACCGCGTCGCGACGGACCTTTCGTGCCGGTCAATTGCGGAGCGATTCCCACCGAGCTCATGGAGAGCGAGCTGTTCGGCCACAAGCGGGGTAGTTTCACCGGCGCCGTCGGCGACAAGAAGGGCCTGATTCCGTCGGCCGAAGGCGGCACGCTGTTCTTGGACGAGATCGCGGACTTGCCGCTGCACATGCAGGTCAAGCTGCTGCGCGTGATCCAGGAGAAGGCCGTGCGCCCGGTCGGCGAACAACTCGAAGTGCCCGTCGATGTGCGCGTGCTGTCCGCCACGCACAAGAACCTGGCACAGTTGGTCGTCGAGGGTAATTTCCGCGAAGACCTGTTCTATCGGGTCAACGTCATTGAATTGCGGGTACCGAGCCTGCGCGAGCGGGCCGAGGATGTGCCTGAACTAGCCGAGGCCATTCTGCGCAGGCTTGGCAGACGCATGAAGATAACGCCACCGATGCTGAGCAAGGATGCCATGACGGCTCTTGAGTCCTATGCGTTCCCCGGCAACGTGCGCGAACTCGAAAATATCTTGGAGCGCGCCATTACGTTGAGCACCGGCGGCGAAGTGCGCGTCGGCGACATCGACTTGCGGCCGGTGCCAGGAGGCGCGCCGCTCGCTGCCGGCGCGGCGAACGCGGGCGCACTCGGTGAGCAGCTCGAGGATATCGAGCGCGAAGCGATTCTCAAAGCGCTCGAACAGAGCAAGTACAACAAAACCGCCGCCGCCAAGGCGCTCGGCATGTCCTTTCGGGCGCTGCGCTACCGGATCAAGAAGCTGGGGATCGAGTAACCCGTCACCTGCGACTGCCGGCCACGCGCGAGTTCACGGATTCGAGCTCGCGTACTTGCAGCAACGGGCCGATGAACTTTTCGTATTTTCGCC
>CAYRAC010000701.1:0-2691 GCA_964422045.1 uncultured Steroidobacteraceae bacterium | reverse complement strand
CGAACATAACCGAGGCGGGCTTGCTGAAACGCGCGCTGCGCGTCAAGGACTTCAACGACACCGACATTGCCTTCGGCGTAGCTGGCTCGAGCCAGATCGAGGTTGCTTTGTGTGGCCTCCTGCGCGCGAGCCTGCGCGTCGAGTTGTTCAGCGTCGTTGTGCAGCGCTACGAGCAGGTCGGCAATCTGACCGAATGCTTCCAACACGGTCTGTTCGTAATTCGCGGCACTGGCGTGCATGGCCTCGACCGCCGCTCGCTTTTCGGCGCGTAGCGTGCCGCCATCGAATACGGGCATGGTCAAACCGGAAATCAGGCTCCAAGCCGCATTGCCGCCGTTGAATAGATCGGCGGCCCGGACCGCTTGCTGCCCCACGGTGCCGCTCAATTGAATCTTCGGATAAAGATTGGATTCGGCCACTCCGACGGCGCTGGTCGCGGCGTGCAGCCTTGCCTCCGCGGCGAGAATGTCGGGACGCCGATGCGCCAGCTCGGACGGCAGACTCACAGGGATCTCCTGAGGCAGCGTTATCTGACTCAGCTCGAGGTCAGGCGGCAGATCGCTGGCGGGCGCGCGACCCAGCAAAACGGACAAGGCGTGATGTGCACGCGCCAGATCCTGCCGTAGCGGAGGCAACAGTGCCATATCGCTCGCGATCTGGCTTTGCGCGCTGACAACGTCGATGCGAGCGACCGAGCCTTCATCGAACGCCGTCTGCACCAGCTTCAGATTCTCCTGATCCTGCTGCAAAATGGTTTCCAGGGTTGCAATCTGTGCGCGCGCCGATGCGATGGCGAAGGTTTGCATGACGGCTTGACCGGTCACGGTAAGATACGCGGCGTCGAGTTGATGTTGAGTCAGCTCGGCGATCGCACGCTGCTCCTCAATGCCGCGGGCGATGCCGCCTGTGTAATCGAGCGTATAGCTCACTGTCGGGCCGATGGCAAAGTACGTGAACGGCGGCAGATTAAACGAGCCGCCGAATAATTCTTGTCCGTACTTTTGGCGTCCAATACCCGCGGTCAAACCGATCTGCGGATAGCGCGCACCCTCGGACGCGAGCGCCAAGTCGCGAGCCTGCCGCAGCGTCGCAGTCGAGGCTTGCAACGTTCTATTGTGCGCGACCGCTTGCGCGACGACATTGTCGATCTCCGCAGAGCGAAAAAGATTCCACCAACTTCCTTCAATCTGCTGCCCGAGCAGCGGGTGCTGCTCGGTCTCATTCGCCCCGGGCGACGATACAAGGGACGCGGGTGTGGTGTAGCCGTCCGCAGCGGGCGGAGTAGGCCTTGTAAAGCTCGGTCCCACGACGCAGCCGCCTAGGAGTAGATACACGTACATGATTAAGGATGGATGTCGCATGCTCATTCGAGTACAACAGGCTCAGACGATTGCTTTGCTGCGCCTTTGCGCAGCAAAAGGACCAGGGGAACCGCGATGAGACACAAGTACAGCATCAGTTGGAAGTTGTCGTTATAAGCAATCATCGCCGCCTGACGGGTGACTGCCGCATTGAGACTTGCCAAGGCCGATCCGGTCGCAGGCGGCTGGCTCAGCATGTACGGAGTGATGTGCTCCGCCAATACCGAGTGCGCAATTTGTGTATTGCGCGTTAACAGCGTTTCGACGACGGATATGCCGACGCTGCTGCCGATGTTCCGAGACAGATTGAAAATCGCGGTGCCTTCATTGCGCAGTGTCGGCAGCAGGGTGGCAAAAGTCGCGGTCGCGAGCGGAACGTACACAAAACCCGTCCCAAGTCCTTGTGCGATTCCGGACGAAATGATGGTGCCGGAGTCCATCTGCAGATAAAAATGCGTCATTTGCCAGCAGGAAAGCGCGGTGAGACCGAAGCCGATTGCGATCACCAATCGAAAATCCACTTTTCCCAGCAACCGCCCGACGACAAACATCGCAATTAAAGTGCCCATTCCGCGCGGCGCGGTTACCAGGCCAGTGGTTACCACCGGGTAGTCAAGCAAATTCTGCAGCAGAGGCGGCAGTAAGGCGAGCGTCGCGAACAACACGACGCCGACAAGGAAAATGAACAAATTCCCCGTGACAAAATTACGGTCTTTGAATAGCGCCGGGCTTACGAATCTCGGTCCAGTGGTGGTCAACATATGAATGACGAACAAATATATCGAAGCGGCGCCGATGGTTGCCTCCACCCAAATCTCAGTGGAGCTGAGCCAGTCTTGCAGCTGGCCCCGGTCGAGCATCAACTGCAACGAGGCGATGCCGACGCTCAACGCCAAGAAGCCGAAGAAGTCGAAGCGCGATTTGCGAAGCACGGTTTCTGGGACCGCCGAAAGAATACCCAAAAAGGCCAGAACCCCGAACGGCACGTTAATGTAGAAAACCCAGCGCCAGTTGTAGTTTTCGGTGAGCCAGCCGCCGAGCGCCGGTCCCAAAATGGGTCCGATGATGACCCCCATACCCCAAATAGCCATCGCACGGCCATGCCGTTCGGGTGGATTGATGTCAAGCAGTACCGCTTGCGACATGGGAACCAGAGCCGCTCCGCACAAACCTTGTAGCAACCGTGCGGCGACGATTTGCGGCAATGACTGCGCCAAACCGCAGAGCATCGAGGCGATGGTGAAGCCGACGACGGAAGTGAGAAATACCCGCTTTCGTCCGATCTGACTGGAAAGCCATCCGCTCATCGGGGTCATGATGGCGGTGGAAA
>CAYRAC010000700.1:0-2694 GCA_964422045.1 uncultured Steroidobacteraceae bacterium | reverse complement strand
GGCGGCCTTGCCGCTGCTGCCGCTAGCATCAATGTTGTCTGTCAGGAAGGATCGGAGACGGGGACGGCCACGGCAAGCGGCACTTACTCGGTCACGGTCAATGGCGGCAAAGCTCCATGCCTGGTGCAGGCAACGGATCCGGCAACCTCCAATGTTTACTATTCTGCCGTTCCCTCCGGGGCAACCGTGGCGAACGTCACGCCGCTGACTTCGCTCGTACTCGCCAACGCCATCGGCGTTGATCCTGCAACCGCCTTTGCCAATTTCAGTGCGTCGATCGCGGCAAACGTCACGACAACCACGCTGAATGCGGCGATCAACACGGTGACCGCCGCATTGCAAACAGCCCTAGGTGTCAATATCTCCGGGATGAACCCACTGACCTTAACCCTCGCCGCTGCGACGGAAGGTGTTGTCGGTGACGCCCAGGATCAGCAGATCACGCAGTTGGCTGTGGCCTTGAACAATGCCAACGTTCCGCTCTCCACCTTGACGAGTGCGTTGGCCAGCAACTCGAGTGCGGCGGCGGCCACGACGGCATTGAGCGGCATCGTCTCGGCCAACAACATTGGAACGAGCGCGCTGCCCGGTTGTCCCTACGCTGTGTCGGGTAACTACGTGGCTGGGGGGCCGCACAACCAGAACGCGGACTCTTTTCCCGTGATTGATTTCAGCGCAATGACTGTCACAGTCGGCTCGACGAATTCCTTCACCATCTCCACGGTGTCGGATTCCTCCGGCAATCTGGTGCCCTGCTCCTACACGTGGAACGCTCCAGGCAATACAATTTATGTCAGTGTTTCCCAGTCCGGCGCCGCCGTGGCCGGTTTGGCGCCGTCCTCGACGTCCTTTACCCCAGGATTTACGCCGTTTTCAACACAGGGCGTCTACCTCATGGTTCCAGCCCAACCACTGACCCTTGCCCAAATCCCAAGCGGAATTTCCAATGGCGTAGTGTTCGCTGCTTCGGCTGCCAGCCCTAACCAACCAGAGCAGACCGCTTTGTTGCAGTACACGATAAGCGGCACGGTTCCTGGAACGGGCACTTACGTTGAGTGCCCCAATGAGACTGCGCCCTGTAGCGGAGCATTCGGTAGCTATACGATGGCTGGGCCGAATCCAAACGGCACGTTTACGGCTACCGTGGGTACGGAGATCTTCACGAACGTGTACTACCGCTCCATCAGCGGCGATATGATCGGCTTCAATATTGCAGCCAACGCAACGACCTGGGCCGACTGGTTTCAGGTTTATACGCAGCGCGTCAGCGCCAGCCCTATACCAGCCGTCGGTGCAACCTACTCGGGGAACTTCTGGCTCGTCGTGAACTATACGAATTCGTCGGGCGGTGCCAGCATCGAGTCGGAGGCCGTGCATGAGAATTACACGGTGACGTCCACGAGCACCAACACAAGCCCTCAGTCGCAGACACGTATAGACGGGTTTGGCAATACAACTACGATCTACTACGCGGATCCTTTTGCTGGCATGCTGACGGCATCCCAAAACGGGTGGTATGGCGTCACGGCTACTTGTTACACCGCGTTTGATGCAAGTCAAATTTTCGGGATGGCGGTCAATACCCCGTAGCGCTAGGTAGCATGTAGCACCCCGCCATGGAGCGGGGTGCTGCATCGGTGGAAAGGGACCGGCGCTCAGCGCCCATGCGCGTGCGGCACGGGCTACTTCGGCAAGCTCCCGAGTAGTTTTGCGAAGCTCATCTCGGCCCCGATCACTGATCGCCGGTCCGCAAAGCCACAGCAGGCCCCTTAAGTTCGCGCGACACGTCTGATCACGACCAGCCCCATCCTTAGCGGCTTAAACAGCGGCTTCGCAACCGTTGGCGGTAGGCGAAGAGCCCGAGGCCGGACGCTACCGCGGAAACAAAAATGAAATGGATGCATGCGGTCATTTTGGGCGCCTCACGATTTCGCTCAAAGCATACTGCGAAGCATGTTATCCCCTTCCCCCGGACCCCCATTCCCAAAGCACGCCTTCGGCGCTGTGCCTGTGAATTTGCGGACCTCTCCGGCGCTTTGCGCCCGAGACCGACTGCTTCCTATGGACAAGGCTGACGGACTACCCTGCGGGTTGCCCACAGCTTGCCCACAAGTCTTCGGCCTAGCCCGCAAGTTCCACAGGCACTTGCCTCTATGTGCAATAAGCCATAATGAACCAAACTACCATTGGCTATGGCTCGCGCTCCGCCCCTAGCTCTACTTCGTGTTTCCCACCATCCTTGCTTGGAATGCGGACTGATAGTTCGCCTTTGTTCTTCCAATAGTTCGCCTATCCGGTACAGTCTCCCACCCGAACGAACTCAAACCGCAAGGGGATGCCGGATGGCGAATTAATCTTCAACGGGAAGCGACAAGCGTGTCGAAGTACGTCAAGCGGACTAACAAGTTCTCGAAGCAGGCTCGAAGAAATGCAGTATGTGGGCTGACTCCGAACGAAAATCTTGGCAATTCATCAGTTGCTTTGGACGCATAGCGACACCACTAATGTCGGCTAAGTAAAAAACCAGCCGCCTACGCGCCGCGGCTGCTTCTGGCCGAGTCCCGGCATCTGTCGCCACGACGCGATCATATCTTCAGCTGGCGCTATACGCCATAGACCGGTCGTCCACCATTCGAATGCCCGCTGCCAGAGGTACAGCGACGCCCGCGTCTTCGCGCCGTTACCGACCGCGCT
>CAYRAC010000699.1:0-2701 GCA_964422045.1 uncultured Steroidobacteraceae bacterium | reverse complement strand
CTGGGATGGTAGGGCCTTCGCGAGGCGATCGAGATAAATCTTCAGGTCGGGATCCAGCTTCGACTCCACCGGCGGGGCGTCATCGATGACCGAGGTCCCGTCCGGACGGGAGGTTTCGAGAAACGCCTCGTAGCTGGACGCGAGACCGTCTGCAAATATGACGTACCGGCCTTTCGTCTTTGCCGACAATCGGTCGGCGACCGACTGGGCCCGTGCCGCGAGTAGAAACGGAAGCAACTGATCCGCCTCGACAAGAAGGCCGTCGCGCTCTTGTTCCTGCATGGGCACAATGCTGCGACCGATCCGCCGCAGTCGTCGCGGCGTCAGCGACTCGCCTAGCGTCGCACACCGACGGTGACGAACGACCCAGGGGCGGAGGAGCCGTTGCGCCTCAGCCATCGCCGAAGCCGTTGTGTCGTAGGCACGGTTGATTTCGGCGAGTGCGGTCGGTTGCGACTCGAGCCCGGCCTCTGCCCGAATCTGCCGCCACCAGGCGTCCACCGTATCATCATCGAGTTCCTTGGGTCCCAGGCGTGGTGGGAGGTGTTGCCAGCGACGGTCAAAGTCCGTGGCGATCCGCTGTGCCTGATCGAGCGCGAGGCGCAAGTTCTGAAGCGTTCGCTGGTACTCCTCGGAAGCGCCAGGGGGGAATTCCTTCCATACCACAGCCCCAAATCGTGTCAGCACGTCAACGAGCTCGCCATGACCAAGCTGGAACGGCGTTGCCGTGAGGAACAGCATCCGTTCGAAGCGCTGGTTAAGTGCGCCTGTTAGCAGCATGTCGGCCGTGTCTGCAGACTCCGCCGAGAACAGCGAAGCCAAGCGCGTCTCGGCATTTTTAACGTGATGCGCCTCGTCCAGCACGAGAAGCGGCGAGCGGAACTTCGCCTGTTGCAGAACCTGTGGTCGGAGCGTACGCAGACCGTCATTCAACGCATCGCGGGCCGCCTGTAAACGTTCACCCAGGTTACTGGACTCACGCGCCGGCAACGCGTCCAGCACATCGCGTAGTCGCGTCAAGTCTAAGTCGCCTCGCTCAAGTACCCGTGCCACGGAGCGCGGAACTGGCTCTATATTTATCTGGCGTGCCACATCCTTCGCATAGTATCGATTAATGGCGTCTTTCCAATCGTCGTACGGCCGCTCAATTAGTCTTCTATATAGGTCCGGTGCGTCGAGGCTAGCTTTAACTCGAAGGATGGCGGCGGCAAATCTCGGCAGCGCGTTGCGCCGCTCCCCCAGACGCATCGCATGCATCGCCCGGCTGATGAGTGCAAGCTTCGTCCAATGGTCGATGTGACTTAAGTGGAAAGCGCCATGATTCAGAAACACAACCTGCGGTCGTGCGCCAATAGGACGATCAAGTAGTCGGAGAAATTCAAGAGCGGTCGGTACGGACTCAAATTTTGCCTTTCGATAGGCGCCGGGTAAGCAGTGGTCAATAAAGAAGCGTGTGTCCTGCGGCCACTTCTGCGCCAGCGATGGGGGTACCATGACGACCGCCGGGTTCCTGCCACGGTCGCCGTTGGCCGCGATAAAGGCCACCCCAAGCGCGACAAATGTCTTTCCCATACCGACTTCATCCGCGAGGACCATCCCTGGCTGGGAGCTCAGTCGTTTTAAAATATTCGCGCAGGTCGCATGCTGGCGCTGCGCGTCCGCTCGGCTGATCCGGTTCGAGCGGTAGTCGAGACCTTTGAGCGCCACATCGACGTCGGGGACGGGCCAAGTCATGGCGCTGTATCCGGAAAGACTTCGCGCACGTACGCGGAGAGGTTTGGCGGCATGTCGTTCACATTCTCGAGACTGAGATCGCGGAGCAGGCCATTCGCGATCTCGAGTTCCTGTCGGATCGCCGCCGGTGATATTCCGACGCCGGCCACCCAACGAACCGTCTTTAATGTTGCGGCGATTTCCGAGACGAAGAACGGCGCTTCATGGCCGCTCTCTGCCTTAAGGGCTCGAGCAAGGGCGACCGGACCCAGCGGTCCCTGCACGCGCCAGCGCCAACCCTCGAGCGACGCAACGGGGCGCTCGAGGCGGGCGCGCAGACCCTCGAGTGCTTTCGCGAGACGACGCATGCGCTTCAGCAAGAAGCGCGACGTATCCACCTTATCGTGGGGATCGACTGCCAGTGACGGGGATCCGGCGCGGTCACTCACCTCGGCTCGATCTGCGAGTACACGGAAAGGTGGCCTCGCGGAGGTCAGCACGAGTATCAGGTCCTCGAGCGCAAGGTTACGGAGCTCTTTCGGCGGTACCAGCAGCGATACGTCCGACACATTGATCGGCCAGACGGCCGAAAAGTCCTCACCCGCATTGCCTAGCCACTTCACCCTTAGGCCGCTGGCTACTTCAGGCAGCAGCAAAAGGACGCGCGACGCAGCATCGAAAGTCGTACGCCAGCCCTCGGCATCGAGGAGCGCAGCGCCGCCAGGGAGAAATATCGTGAAGTGCTGCGGGAGGCTTCCGGGCTCGAGTCGCAATTCGAGGGATCCACCCTTTTCTTCGGGTCGATACAGCGCTTCGACAAATCCCCGCGGTAGGAGCGCAACCGGCGAACCGGTATCCTCGCTGAATTCTACCCCCTGAATGAGTTCCCTGTGTGTTTCCTTCTCGAGCCAGACGATCGGTGGGAGCGCTTCGTCGCATTGCCGAAAGAACTTGCGTTCACTCGGTGGTACCCGATATGCCACATTCA
>CAYRAC010000698.1:0-2701 GCA_964422045.1 uncultured Steroidobacteraceae bacterium | reverse complement strand
TGATTGCGGCATTGGTGGTGGGATCGATGCTCCGGGAGACCGGCCGGGTTCATCCCAGCAAAACGGCTTAGGCGCACCGTCCCGTCGCGCTCGGGGCAATATACGTGGCCTCCTGATGGTCCACGCGACAGGACAAGGTGAAAGAATGCGCGGAAGCATTGTCTTCTATAGGAGGCAAGGAGTTTTCCATATACGCATGCATACCTACATTTCGCGGCTCGGGCCCAAGGCGGCCCTCATGGCGGTTACCATGCTGGTATCGGGATGTTGGAGCGCGCCAAGCGTGCAACTTCGTCCGAACGGGGAGCCGCGTGTCATTGAAGATTCGATCGACGTCGAATTTGCAATGCCACCCATGCGGGTCAAATCCATCGATGTGGCAGGACGCACTGTCGTGGCGAGCACGAGCGAGGCGAAGACGATCGAAATCAAGATCGCGCCTGGAGTGCGCAATCTGGAATATGTACATCCCGGTGATCAAATCCGTCCGAAGGTCATAGAGAATCTGGCGGTATACGTCGCCCCCCAGCCGGAGCACGGAGACGACCGTGTGGAAGGCGGCCGACGTGTCGCGCGCATACTTGTCATCGATCCCAGCTATCGACTGCTCGCAGTGCAATACCCCGACGGTCGCACGGACACCTTCAAGGTCGGCCTCAATACACGACTGAAAGACATGGCACCGGGGGATTCGGTTGCGGTTAACTCGATTGAAGCGGTCGATTTAGGCATTCGGCACCCATCGAGCCGTCAGTGAATCGTCCGTTCAACCCCGCTCATACGGCCGGCGCGTGATGTCTGCGTTCCACCAACATGGCATCTCTCGTGTGGTAGTGCTGATGGCGGCGCTGCTGCTCAGCTCAATCCCCGGCAGCGCCGAAGCACAGCTGTCCATGAGCGAGGCGAGGGCGATCCAAGCTGCGATCGGCGCACGTGTGGAAGCGCTGACCATTCTTGGGGGTGACTTTGGGTTCTCGGATGGCACGTTTCACTCGACCGGGGCACTCGCGCCGGGTTTACGTGCTGACGCGGATTTACACGTCAGCAAAATCGGCGGCGCCGGGGAGATCGGCGTTCCCATGCCGCTTGGCGACCTTGGTATCGGATGGCAGCCCCGAATCCAGGGGAGCATGGGATACCTGAAGTCATCGAATCAGATAAATACAGCGCCTGAAGCCGGTGATACTAGCGAGTACAAAACCTCGTCGATCGAGTTTGGGGGCGGCGCGCGATTTTGGACCACCGAGACTTTCAGCTTCGCGCCGACGCTCATGGCGCTTTACGGACACACGACCGACAGCTACTCGGCGCAAAGCATGTTTGCGAAGCAGAATCTTCCCGAACTCAAGCAGCTGGGCCTGATTGACTGGAATACCGACACCTGGTCGCTTAGGCCCGCGCTCAATATCCAATATGTGATTCCGCTCGATCGTACGCGAATCACATTGTCGTCCGATTCGACTGAGTTCTACACCCGGGGATTTGCGCGCTCCAATGTGAATGTCCGGGTAGAGGGTAACTCCGGTTTTTTGACGACCAAGATCGACGTCGATGTCCCACTGGGAATCGAGGTGTTCGGGCACGAGCTGCGCAGCGGGGGGTATGTCAGTCGGACTGATCTGTTTGGGGATTTGAGGACGGGACTCGACGTTCAACATCTCAATGAGGTCCACGGGCGCATCGTGCTCGATTGCCTGAATCAATTATGGAAGTTCCAGTGGCTGGGTCTGGGTAGTTCCTATGTATGGGGACCCAACATGACAGGATGGACGGTGGGTGTCGATGCAACATTTCGTTTCTAAGCGCGGGCTCGGCGACTCTATGCTGCGCCGCTAAAAAATGACGACCAGGGTTCTGCAGGACAATGCGGGCGACACGCGACCCGTGAAATGGCTCGCTAGTTGGGATCGTCAAAAAAACGCCGGATGCGATGAAGTAATGACTGGCGGGCACTGTCATCGGTGGCGCTGACGGCCGCGCCCCGGTGGAGCACCGCAAGGCCACGGCGCGCAGATCTGTCGAATTCGGCATACAAACTGGAATTGGCCGCCAGCAAGGGCCCTATGACATTGCGGCCGAGTTCGAACACCTTGCAGTGGGTGCGGGCGGTGGCCGTCGCCGCGTAAGATTCGCCGGTGAGAAGACTGATTTCCCCGATGTAGTCACCAGCCCCGATATAGCCCACCGTTAGCTGCCCAATGAGTTCGATAAGTTGGCTGATCTCTAGAATTCCTGAGGCGACGATGAAGAGCGTCGCCTCGGATCCGCCTTGCGCGAACAATACTTCTCCTGGTTCGAGCGATCGTGGTCTCAACTCGGCGGCTATTGCGGCCAGTTGCCCGGCATCCAGGGCCTCAAAAAGAATGATATCTCGAAGAAGTGGCAGCACGCTGTGAAACCGCCGGTCCGCGCTTTCATCTGTGGTTGCATCATTTTGCGCAGCGCGCGGAAAGTAGAGGCCGGAATGGTAAAGTTGCCGTCTAGAGTGCCGGAGCAGCAGGTCCTTGGTCGATGCAAGGTGCTCAGTATCAGCGACCGAAAAGGTCACACGATACCGGGTTTCCGTTGATCCCAAGCGTGTAAGCGCCGCGCGTGACGGCGGGACGGGAAGTATGGTGGAGCATAGCAACGTGGATTGTTGAAGCGTATCGATGACTCGTTCGGGATTGGCGGTGGCGGGGCATGAGAGCTCTATGAACGC
>CAYRAC010000697.1:0-2709 GCA_964422045.1 uncultured Steroidobacteraceae bacterium | reverse complement strand
GACCACCGTGATTTCGGCCAGCCCATCGACCGCAAACCGGCCATCCGCCCCGCCGCGTATTATCCGCTTTATCAGGCGCCCGTCAGCCCCATGGAGCGGGAGCATATCGCCGAGCCGATCACTACCGGAATTCGCGCCATCGATACTTTGATGCCCTGCGGCAAAGGGCAGAGAATGGGCCTGTTCGGCGGCAGCGGCGTGGGCAAGAGCACGCTGCTCGGCGCCATGGCGAAGCACAATTCTGCGGATGTGACGGTCATTGCCCTGGTGGGCGAACGCAATCGCGAGGTGCGCGCGTTTCTGGAACACGAACTGGGGCCCGAGGGGAGTAAGCGCTCCGTGGTGGTTTGTTCGACATCCGATCGACCGGCCCCATTGCGCGTCCGCGCCGCCTTTGTCGCGCTTGCCATTGCCGAATATTTTCGCGATCAGGGCGCCAACGTTCTTATGATCATGGATTCTGTCACGCGTCTGGCTATGGCGCAGCGGGAAATCGGTCTGGCCGCGGGCGAGCCGCCGAGCCAGAAAGGATACACGCCTTCCGTATTCAATCTGCTGCCCCGGGTCCTCGAACGCGCCGGCAATTTTCAGGGCGGATCGATTACCGGTTTCTTCACCGTACTGGTGGAAGGCGACGATTTCAATGAGCCGATTTGCGATGCGGTGCGCGCCATCCTCGATGGGCACATCATTCTTTCGCGCCGCCTGGCCGCCGCCGGACATTATCCCGCCATTGATGTTCTGCACTCGATCAGCCGGCTGGATTCGAAGCTTGCCGGCCCCGACCATATCGCCGCCGCTCGAAAAATCAGAGGCGCGCTGGCCACTTACGAAGAATCGAAGGATCTGGTGGAACTCGGCGCTTACACGGCCGGCACCAATGCGACGCTCGATACCGCTATCAACATGCGGCCGGAGATCACCAGCTTTCCGATTGCCGATCTGCTTGAGGATCTTCGGCGGCAGTATGCGCCGCTCGCGCATGCACGCACGTTGCGCCTGGTGATGGTCGACTGCCGCGAAGTGGTGCGAAGCGATCGAGTGCTATTGCGGCGCATAATTCAAAACTACATTTCGAACGCCCTGCGCTACACGCAGCGCGGCGGAGTGGTGGTCGGCTGCCGACGGCGTGGAAAAGAACTTGAAATCGCGGTCTACGATACCGGCCCCGGCGTCGCCGAGCATGAGCGTGAGCGCATTTACGCAGAATTCAGCCGTCTCGATCAGAGCTCGCCGTGGGGTGAGAAGGGTCTTGGATTAGGCCTGTCGATTTGCGATCGCCTGGCGCGCCTGATGAACCATCACTTGACGCTGATCAGCCGGCCGGGGCGCGGATCATTGTTCGGCATACGGGTGATGCGCGACGCTGCCGCACGACGACGGCATCGTAGTGAGGCGCAAACGCCGGCCTTAGATCCGACTGGGTTGCGAGGCCTTAGGGTACTGTGCGTGGATAACGACGTGCCGATTCTCGACGGCATGGAGGCACTGCTTGGAACGTGGGGTGTATGCGTGCTCAAGGCCCGTACCTCCGCCGAGGCCATGCAGCTGGCGGCGCAACACGACGTCGACGCGGTGTTGGCCGACTACCATCTGGGTGACGGTGTCGACGGGCTCGAACTACTGCGCCGATTACCACTCGCTCAGGACAAAGCCTTGGCCGCCGCGTTGATCACGGCTGATCACGGCGTCGAAGTGGCGGTTATCGCGCGAACCGCGGGCTACCCCTTGTTGCACAAGCCATTGCGTCCTGCGGCGCTGCGCGCTCTGCTCAGCGCATTTCGCCGCCGCTCGCAGCGGATTTGCGACACGGCAGCCGTCAGTCGCTCAGACTGAGTCAACTCGACTGCGGCAAGGTTGGCACTGTCCTCGCGCGATTTAACTCGCCGAGGGCCGACGAGACATCGCCAATTGTGCTCCCTGACGGCGAACGATCCGCGCCGTCGCTCCGAACCTAGGACGGTTACTCGCGACGCGAGTGACCGACGCGGCGTAGTTCGACCGGCAAAGCCGCATACGCCGCCGCCACTTCGGGGATGACCGCATACTGTTCGGCAAATTCCCGCGGGAAGCGGCACGGTTTTGCCGTTGCCAAATTCAAGCAAAAGTAGTCGATCTCGGCCTCGAGAACGCGCTTGCCGTCGCCGATACGCAGAATTTCAAAGCGGCGCGTACATCGCAGCCGCCCGTCCGCGGCGATGATCCACGTGCCGATCAACAAGGTATCGGCGAGGAGCGCAGCTTCGAGGTAGTCGACGCGCGTGTGCCGCACCGCCATCCCCCGCTGCAGCGTCAGGCAATGCTCGAGAGAAAGGCCAAGTTTCGCCGAGTGCTCCCAAGCAATGACGTCAAGCCACTGTAGATACACCGTGTTGTTGACGTGGCGATACTCGTCGATCTCGTCCGGCGAAACGCTGTGCGTACGGGTGAAGGCGGCGGGCAGCCGCAGGATCTGGTCGTTCACTACCAAGGCGCCGATTTGTAGTCCTTGAGAAACTGTCCCCATACATGGGTACCGGTCAGTTCCCCCTCGAAGATCGGGTCGACGATGCGCGTTGCGCCGTCGATGATGTCGAGGGGCGGAGCGAAGCCCCAACCTGCCTTGCGGGTTGCATGTCCGACCGGGTCCTCGTCAGTCACCCATCCGGTGTCCACCGCGTTCATGTGGATGCCATCTTTGATGTAGTCGGGGGCACTGGTGCGGGTCAT
>CAYRAC010000696.1:0-2709 GCA_964422045.1 uncultured Steroidobacteraceae bacterium | reverse complement strand
TACTGGGTTGCCAAGAAACTCGGCTTCAAGGTTTTGCGCTTCAGCATCGGCTTCGGCAAGCCATTGCTGATGCGGGTCGGTAAGGACGCGGACCGCACCGAGTACTGTGTAGCCGCAATCCCCTTGGGCGGGTACGTCAAGCTGCTCGATGAACGCGAAGCAGAGGTGAGCGCTGCCGAGCTGCCGCGCTCTTTCACGCGCCGTCCGGTGCTGCACCGGATTGCCGTGCTGCTGGCAGGGCCCGCCATGAACCTGCTGTTCGCCTCGCTCTTATATGCAGTGTTGGCGATGGTCGGCACGGAGATGGTGAAACCGGTGGTCGGGCAGGTGCGGCTCGACAGTCCGGCGGCCGCAGCCGGGCTGCAGCGTGGCGATCAGATCGTGCGCGTCGGCGAACGCAACGTCGAGGACACCGAAGAGCTGCAGATCGCGCTGATTCGCCAGTTCACCGACGACGGCGTGATCCGTCTGCGCGTGCGCCGCGACGGCAACGAGCGCTCATTGACGCTGCGGGTTGCCGAGGACCGGCGCGCCATGACGGAGCCCGGCAAATTGCTGCCCGGGCTCGGCTTCGACCTTGCGACCTGGAACGCCGCTACCCTGGTCCACGAAGCGCCTGATGGCAGCGCCGGCGCGCGGGCGGGCTTGCGCGCCGGCGATCGCCTGCTGGCGGTGGACGGGCAGCCCATCGCCAATCGGCTGGAGTTCATCGACATCATCAGCGGCGCGCCGGGGCGCGACATTTCGATCGAAGTCGAGCGCGGCGGCCAGCGATTGCGTATCGTAGCGGCGGTGCCGCGGATCGTCGAGCAGGGCAGGCCGATCGGCCGGCTCGGTATTACGCTCGAAGAGGGACCGCAGAGCTGGCCCCCGGGACTGATGCAGATCCGTCGTTCCGGGCCGCTCGAGGCCGGCGTCAGCGGCGTGGCGAAGACTTGGGAGATGTCGTCGCTAACGGTGCAGATGCTGTGGCGTATCTTGACCGGTCAGGTTTCCGCCAAAAACATCAGCGGTCCGATCAGCATCGCGGAATTTGCCGGTATCAGCGCCTATTTGGGAGTGACCGCGTTTTTGGCGTTCCTGGCAATCATCAGCGTGAGTTTAGGCGTGCTGAATTTGATGCCGGTGCCGTTGTTGGATGGCGGTCAGGTGGTCTATCAAGTCGTGGAAGCTGTCAAGGGCTCGCCCCTTTCGGAGCGTGCCCAGCTGTTCGGTCAGCAAGTGGGGATTGCGCTATTGGTCGTGTTGATGAGCTTGGCTTTTTATAACGATATCTCAAGACATTTGAATTAACGGGAAATCATGATCAATAGAAATTGCATTCGGTCGTTGTCGCGTGCGGCTTGAATTGCGTTTGGCTTGTCTGGTGGCCTTTGCCATCCAGCCATGGGGATCGGCTGTGCGTGCGCAAACCACCCAGGAGCCGTTCACGGTCGGCGACATCCGCATCGAGGGTCTGCAGCGCATCTCGGAAGGCACGGTATTCAATTATCTGCCGGTGAACATCGGCGATCATCTCGATGGTCAGCGCATCGGCGAGGCCATGCGGGCGCTGTACGCGACCGGATTTTTTCGCGATGTGGAACTGCGCCGCGACGGCAATACGCTGCTGGTCGTGGTGGTGGAACGGCCCTCGATCGCCAAATTCGAAATCAAGGGCAACAAGGACATCAAGACCGAGGACTTGCAGAAGAGCTTGCGCAACGTCGGCCTCGCGACCGGCAAGACGTTCGATCGTTCGGTGCTCGATGAAGTCAAGCAATACCTCACCGACCAATACTTCAGCCGCGGCAAATACGCGGTGCGCGTCGACACCAAGATTACCGAGCTGCCCGGCAACAAAGTCGATGTGGTCGTCGATATCAAGGAAGGCAAACGCGCCAAGATCGAACAGATCAATTTGGTCGGCAACACCAAATTCAAGGAAAAAGACGTGCTCGCCACCCTCGAGCTCAAGACGCCGAACTGGCTGTCTTGGTACAAGCAAGACGACCGCTACTCGCGCGAGTCGCTGCAGGGCGACTTGGAGAAACTGCGCTCCTACTACATGGATCGCGGTTACGCCAACTTCCAGATCGAATCGACTCAAGTCGCGATCGCGCCCGAAAAAGACGACATGTACATTACGGTCAATGTCAACGAAGGCGAAGTTTTCAAAGTATCGGACATCAAGCTCGCCGGCACGATGGTGGTGCCGGAAGAGCAGCTGAAAAAGCTCTTGCTGGTTCACCCCGGCGACATCTTTTCGCGCAAAGCCGTCACCAATTCTCAGGAACTGATGAGTTATCGATTGGGGGCCGACGGCTATGCGTTCGCCAAGATCGATCCGGTGCCGACCCCGGACAACGACAAGAAAACCGTATCGCTGACCTTCTTCATCGAGCCGGGCAATCGCGTCTATGTCCGGCACATCAACTTCAACAACGTAACCGCCATCAACGACGAGACCCTGCGCCGCGAGATGCGCCAGCTCGAGGGCGGATGGCTGTCGAATTCTGCGGTTGAGCGTTCCAAGGAACGACTGCAGAAATTGCCGTATGTGGAAAAGGTCGAGTTCGAAACCAAGCCGGTCGCGGGCAGCGCGGATCTGGTGGATGTCGACTACAACATAAAAGAGGGTTTACCCGGGCAGTTCGGCGGCGGCATCGGTTATTCGGAATCCCAGAAATTCAGCTTGAACGGCAATTTCGTGCACAGCAATTTCATGGG
>CAYRAC010000695.1:0-2709 GCA_964422045.1 uncultured Steroidobacteraceae bacterium | reverse complement strand
CGTAGCAAGGTCGGCGAAGCGTTGCCGGCTGTGACGGTGCCCTCGGGGTGCACCACTCCCTTGAGTCGAGCGAGCGCTTGCAGCGATGTTTCGCGCGGCGGCTCATCCTGGGTGACGAGCAACGGCTCCGTCTTGCTCCGCTGGATCGTGACCGGCGTGATTTCGGCGTCGAAGAATCCGGCTCGCTGAGCGGCGGCTGCCTTCTGCTGAGACGCGAGCGCCATCCGGTCCTGCGCGGCGCGCTCGATGCCGAACTCGCGCGCGACGTTTTCGGCGGTCTCGGGCATCGAATCGACGCCGAACTGCGCTTTCATCAGCGGGTTGATGAAGCGCCAACCGATGGTCGTGTCGTAGATCTCGCTGCTGCGGGAAAACGCGATCTGCGCCTTCGGAACCACAAATGGCGCCCGGCTCATGCTCTCGACTCCGCCGGCGATCGCCAGATTGGATTCGCCGCTGCGGATAGCGCGCGCAGCCGTGCCGACGGCATCGAGACCCGAGCCGCACAAACGGTTGACGGTGGATCCGCCGACACTCTGCGGCAGTCCGGCCAACAGGGCCGCCATGCGGGCCACATTGCGGTTGTCTTCGCCCGCTTGATTCGCGCATCCGAGGATGACGTCGGAAACCGCTTCCCAATCCACGCCGGGGTGGCGGGCCAACAGCGCCCGCAGCGGCAGCGCGGCCAAATCATCCGTTCTAATGCCCGACAAGACACCGCCGTAGCGACCGAAGGGCGTTCGCAAGGCATCGCAGATATAGGCGTGGCGCATCATGGAGATTCCTTGTCTACTTGTTGGCGTTTGAGTGCAATAGCGCGGAGCTCGGGAACTGTTGCGCAAGAAACGCCTCGCCGCGCTCGAGAATGAAATAGCGAAATGCCTCCGCGGCGGGCGACAGCGTCTTCGCCTGGTTGTTCACCACGTGCCAACGGCGCATGACGGGCAATCCTTCCGTGTCCGGCGCTGCGATCAAATGGTGGTTGAGTTCAAGTCCTAGAGTATGCAGCGACAGCAGCGAGATGCCCATGCCGGCCATGACGGCCTGCTTGATCGCTTCGTTGCTGGACATTTGCATGACCACGTGCGGCACCACCTGGTGCGTACGCATGTACTCGTCGAATGCGGCGCGCGTGCCGGACCGCGGTTCGCGCACGATGAAGCCTTCGTCCGCCAGCGCGCGCGCCGGCACCACCTCGAGCCGCGTGAAGCGATGTTCTATCGAAGTCACGAGTACGTGCGGATGCATGGCGAAGGGTTCGGCGCGGGTCACGTATCCCTCGGGCGGTCTGCCCATGATGGCAAGTTCAATATCGCCCTCTTGCATCAGGTGCACGATCTGCTCGCGGTTATTGGCAACTTGCAAGCGGATTTCGATGCCCGGATGCTCTTGGCGGAATTGCGCGAGCAATCGCGGCAAAAAGTATTTGGCGGTACTGACCATGCCGACATCGAGCGGCCCGGTTTGTAAGCCGCGAAATCGCGCCACCAGATCTTCGGCATCGCGCATGGCCGACAGCACTCGTCGGGTATGCGCCAGCATGTACTCGCCCACCATGGTGAGCGAGACCTGCCGGCTGGTGCGATCGAACAGCGGCAATCCCACCTCGGTCTCGAGTTCTTTGATTTGCATGGAGACGGCGGGCGCCGAAAGATTGAGCTCTTCTGCGGCGCGAATGAAGCTCAGATGCCGGGCCACCGACGCGAACACCCGCAACTGTCGTAGCGTGGCGTTCTTCATTAAGCAACACTTAACATTGGGATAACAATAACTGACTGTACTGAAACGATCAACCCCGCATACAGTCCCTTGCCCCAACAGTCAAGGCGAGGCTCTCAAATGCTGAAATCGATCGAAAAACCCGCAGAAGTTGCCATCAAAGACGCCAAGAAGCGCTATACGGCCGGGGTCCTCAAGTACCGCCAGATGGGCTACTGGGACGCCGACTACGCTCCTAAGGACACCGACACCCTGTGCCTGTTCAGGATCACTCCTCAAGAGGGTGTCGATCCCATCGAGGCCGCTGCCGCGGTCGCGGGGGAGTCGAGCACGGCGACCTGGACGGTGGTATGGACCGATCGGTTGACTGCCTGCGACAGCTACCGCGCCAAGGCCTACAAAGTCGAGCCGGTGCCGAATAACCCGGGTCAGTACTTTGCCTGGGTCGCCTACGACATCATCCTGTTCGAAGAAGGCTCGATCGCCAATATGACGGCAAGCCTCATCGGCAACGTATTCAGCTTCAAGCCGCTCAAGGCCGCGCGGCTCGAAGACATCCGGGTTCCCGTCGCGTACGTCAAGACCTTCAAGGGGCCGCCAACCGGACTCATCGTCGAGCGCGAGCGCCTCGATAAATTCGGCCGTCCGCTGCTCGGTGCCACGACCAAACCGAAGCTCGGCCTGTCCGGGCGCAACTACGGCCGCGTCGTTTACGAGGGGCTCAAGGGCGGTCTCGATTTCATGAAGGACGACGAGAACATCAACTCGCAGCCCTTCATGCATTGGCGCGACCGCTTCCTCAACGTCATGGACGCCGTGAACAAGGCAAGCGCAGCCACCGGCGAGGTGAAGGGCTCGTATCTGAATGTCACCGGCGCCACCGTCGAAGACATGTACGAGCGCGCGGAATTCGCCAAGGAATTGGGTTCCGTCATCATCATGATCGACTTGGTGGTCGGCTGGTCGACCATTCAGAGCATGTCGAACTGG
>CAYRAC010000694.1:0-2715 GCA_964422045.1 uncultured Steroidobacteraceae bacterium | reverse complement strand
AGTATCAGGCTGGCTGGGCACGTTGTATTGAATCCCTCACCGATCCACCCGGACTGGGTTATCGAGGGCAATCCGATCGCCCGCAACAAGGTTCTTTCGAGCAGCGCCGACGGAACTGCGAGCACGCTGATCTGGGATTGCACCGCCGGCCGCTTCAATTGGTTCTACGACGTCGACGAGACGATCTACGTGATCGAAGGTGCGGTGGTGATTCGCGACGTGACCGGTCTGCAGCGTCGCTATAACGCCGGCGACAGCATTTTCTTCCCGGCGGGAGCACGCGCCGAATGGCACGTCGAAAAATACATCCGCAAGATCGCCTTTTGCCGAACTCCATTGCCGGCCGCGCTGGTATTCGCCAAGCGTGGAGTTCGATTCCTGAAGCGCTTGATGCGAACCAGCGGCAGCCCGAATGCGGCACCGGCCATGTTCCAAGGCCGCTAAGAACTACAGCTCGCCGCCAGGTTCCGCACGCCGCTTGACCTGCAGGTCCGGTGGAGGCTTGTAGCCGCCACCCGGGGTTTTACGACAATCGACGCGTTACGCGGCCAAGCGTGCGGCCATTCGTTCTGCCGCAAAGCGCGCGCCGAAGGCGAAGCGCAACAACGGACCGAAGCTGTTGGCCGCGGCAATGCCGATGAAATACAAGCCTTCTACCGATGACTCGAATTGGCGGTTGAGGACCGGGGCTCCTGCGGCCTGGCGAATGGCCGATTGCAGGGTTTGATCGATGAAGGTCAGGCGCGATACCGCCGGCTTGTAACCGGTCGCCGCGATGATGTGATCGGCCTCGACCACCTTTTCGGGTCCGCCATTCTGTTTCAGCAACAGCCGCGCTCGTCCCGCGATGGGCTCAACTCGAGTAATTTCCGTTCCTAAGTGCATGGGCACCCGGTTGGCAACCGCATCGCGCACGAACCAGCAAGGAGCGGGCCCCAAGTGCCGCGCGACCGCGCGGATTCGCAAAGACTCCGGCATTGCGTGGAAGACCAGCGGAACATCCGTGCACAGACGCGACCGCCAGCCCGTGCCCAGTCCCGAGCGCGGAGCCTTGAGCCTTTGCAGGAAGGAACGCGGTTCGATCGGCGGATCGTTGAAATCGATTTTCTCGCGTCTTGCGACCAATTCCACTTCAGCACCGGCCCCGAGCAGCAGCGCGGCGATGTCGACGGCGGATGCTCCGGCACCGAGTACCGCGACTTTGCGGTCTTTGAATTGACTGAGGTCGCTGTGCTTCGAACTGTGCGAAATGATGGAACTCGGCGCCGACGACAGCGCCGACGGCAAGTACGCGAAATTCACGATGCCGGCCGCAACCACCACCTGCCGCGCGCGGACGACTTCTCCGGCGGCCGTCGTCATTTCGAATCCCCCGTCGGTCTTCGTCAGGGAATTGACTTGAACGTTCTCCAAATTCGGTACATAGCGCCGTTGAAATTCCAGACCATAGGCAATGAACGTTTCGATCGCCACCGGCAAGCCGATGTCCGCATACGGAATCGCGCGGTCCGCGCAGTATTTCTCGAGCGTAAATTCGCCCGCCGGATCGTATAGATCCGACGCGAAACCCTCGGATTTTAGATGCATCCCTCGCGGCATGTGGTTCGACCAAGAGCTCATGGGCGACCCGAAAATGCGCACGCTACGATTTGAATCGCGCAAGTGCGCGGCGAGTGAGAGACCATAGGGGCCGGCCCCGATGATGGCGATGTCCACGGTACTGACTGTCAAGGTAAGCTCCGGAAAAAAATTGTCCGACCAAAAGTTGCGCGCGCCGCCAATGATGAGCGGCAGTTCGTGCACCTTCAAAATTACACTGATTGCACGCGACCTTCACGGCTCCAGTGATTAGTTGGGAGGAAGCTCACAAACGGCCTTTTATCAAGATCTAGACGTGGTCATCAGTTTTCGCAGCGCATTTTGACTACCCTGTCCGCGCAGGTGCCGATGTCATTAGCCTCTCATGCGTCGGTACGGAGTTCGTTACCGAGCGGCGGCGGAATATGGTAAACGCGCGCGTGGCTTCGCGTGAGGGTGAAAGTTGGTGGCGCAACTGATCGCGATTCGGTCTCCTGCTATTGGCTCATTGGACGAGCGCCAGAGCGCTCTCGACAAACGCAAACCCTCGGTGCTGGTGATTGCCGCTAAATGGTGGCCCGCCTCGTCACGATTGGCGATAGCCTTGAATCGGCACCGATGCAACGTCAGCGCCCTGTGCCCAGTCGGGCATCCGTTGACGCATGTATCGAGCCTGCGGCGCATCTATCGCTACGGTGGATTTGCATCCTTCGATAATCTGCGGCGCGCGATCGAAGACAGCCAACCCGACATCGTCATACCGACAGACGATGGAGTGGTCGCGCAATTGCATGCGCTTCATGAATGCGAACCATCAATGAGAACGCTCATCGAGCGCTCTTTAGGTTCTCCGGGCAGCTATTCGGTGGTCGAAAGCCGCCATCAATTGCTGAATACGGCGCTGGCGCTCGGTGTACGCGTCCCGCGGACCCGCAAAGTCGAGAAGGACGATGACATCGAAGCCTGGCATGCGGAGATCGGGTCCGCTGCGGTAATCAAAGTCGACGGCGAGTCGGGCGGAAACGGCGTCAGAATATCTCATTCGCTCGACCAGTCGCTCGCCGCATGGCGGGAGCTGCGCGCGCCGTGCAGTTCCGTGGCGGCGTGGAAGCGGCTTGCGATCGATCGCGACCCCCT
>CAYRAC010000693.1:0-2717 GCA_964422045.1 uncultured Steroidobacteraceae bacterium | reverse complement strand
TATCGCGAGACCGTCTCCACCCTCGACAAGGGCGTGCAGAAGGGCATCCTCCACCACAACACCGTCTCCCGCTACAAGAGCCGCCTCAACGCGCGCCTGAAGACCCTGGCTGACACCGCCGCTCAGCCCGCGAAAGCCGCCAAGACCGCTAATGCCTAGCGGCAATTCAATCCTGTAAGACTGCAATGCGCCAAGAATCATGAACGGCCCAGGGTGACCTTGGCTGTTCATGATTTTTGGCAGATCGCTAGAGCGTGTTTCAGAAATGGATGCCAAATATCGGTTGCAGCCCCTCAGGGGTTAAAACCCCCTCGTTTTCCGGCCCTTTTCGGCACGACTGAAGTCGTGCCCTGTTACAAGGCGGGTTTTTGAAACACGCTCTAGCAAGTTTTAGAACTCATACCGAAGACTGAAAACCGGGTAGCGGCCGATCTGGTCCACCTTGACGATCGGCTGGCCGCTGCTATTGCTGCAAGCCCACCCTTGCTCGCAGTTGTCGAGCCACACGTTGCCCATAAAGTTACCTCGATTGAAGACATTTTCGGCTCCCGCGTGGATGTTAATGACGCCGCGGCCAGCGTGGATGCGGCGTTCCAACTCCGCGTCTAGGCGGTTGTAGACCGGTCCGCGAAGAGCATTGACGCGGGTCAGGTCGTAGATACCCCGGCTTTGCGCATTCGAATCGGCCAGGTCGAACGGAGTGTAGAGGCGGCCGCTCGTCGCGGTCTCGCGCAGGTTAAGCTGGAATCCCAGCGGCAGCCGGAGATTGCCCGTCGCGTTCGCAACGATTGGAATATCGTAGTTGCCGGGGCGGCGAATTCCGTCGAGGGCACGATAGGTTGTCTGGGAGCGAGCGAACGAAACTAGCCCCTGCATCCGGCTGCGCCAGTGCGCGCGCATCGCCAGCTCGAGGCCACGAGCCTGTGCAGTTCCGGCGCTTGTAAGCGGCAGCCACACGAACGCTTGTCCCAGGGTGTCGACAGTATTGGATAACATCAGGCTCGGGTACTCGGTAGAGACGGCCTCGCGCCGGTAACTCTTCCAGTAGCCCTCGGCATCCAAAGTGCCCCAATTCGCCTGCCATAGTCTCATGCCCAGCGCCTCTTGCCTAACCTCAATCGGACGCAGGCTCCGGTTACTCTCGTAGGCGATCATGTCCATCAACGGAGGCAGTTGCGACGAAAGATTTATGGAACCGTGAAGACTCTGCCGGCCGCTGAGCCGGTAGGCGAGCGAGACGCGCGGGTCTAGGGCAAATCCGCCGGCAATGGCAAAACTCTCCGCGCGCATTCCGGCCAGCAGCCTCCAGCGCGTGCTCCAGCCACCCTCGGCCTCCACAAATGCCGCGCTCCCTCCGGTCGAGAAGTTGCGCTGCACGTTAACTGCATCGGACCTCGACGGATCGGCGCTAAAAGGCGATAACTGGCCGTTGGGCTGGGCTACGGAATCGTTCACGGAAGTCAGGTTGCCGCTGCCGCCCGCCGATACTAGCCATCCCCGTATGTCCGCGCGCATTTCATACTTCAGCGAAGATATGCCAGTTAGAGAGTTTTCACTGTAGGTAGGCAGCAGGTCCGTCGAGGGACAGATCCCGAGAGTGGCTTGGTCGACGATCTGCTGCTGCTGATTTATGTTCTGCCGAGTCACAGAGGAGCTGGCCGTAACATCGGAACTAACTCGCTCGGCGAACCGATGTCCCCAGCGCAGCGCTTCTGTCGTGCGCCAACCCGAATACTGAGTTTGAACGTCGCTTGTTGCCGAAAGTATCTGACAGGGCGTCATATCGATAGAGTCTGAACCGCTCAAGCTAAACACAGAAAGCGTGTCGCGGTCGGTCGGCTGACGGTCCAGGCGCGCCAAGCCATTGGTATAAGTGGGCACCCCATTGACGCCAATGTCGTTGGTAACCAGATTTAGAATGCTATGGTGCGCCGAGACCAGCAAACTGCCATTGTGCGCCAAAGCGCGCTGGAATAGCGCGCCCGCGCCCGCGATGCCCAACGATACACTCCCGCTTTGGCGCTCATTCTCCGGTTCAATCAAGTGAACCTCAATCAAGGAGGAGAGACGGCTGGAGTAACCGGCATCGTACGCGCCGGTTCTCAAATTCAGGCTTCCGACGGCTGCGGAATCGATCATTGATGCAAAGCCTCCGCTCGTGCCCGAGAGGGAAAAATGATTGATATTAGGCACCTCTATGCCATCGACAACATAGAGGTTCTCGGTTGGATGCCCGCCGCGCACCAACACATCGTTGCTCAGATCGGAGTTCCAAACCACCCCTGGCAACACTTGCAGATAACGGCTAAAATCCCCATAAGTTCCCGCCGATGAAAGAATCTCGGCTTGGCTGATATTTGAGACCGGCCCGAGCGCATTCAGATCGCCTGGGGCATCGCCAAGCACCTGCAACGTGGTGGAAACCTTTGGCATTTCGACAGATGGTGGGCTTGGCGTTTCGGCGCTGCCGGGCACTTCCGCGGCGGGAACACCTTCGGCAATCTCCCACTCGGATTGGCCATGGAGGAATGCCGGATGCATCGCGAACACAAACATCAGAAACACGCACACGGTCCTTCGGCTCATAGTCACTCCGCGCAAGACGCGAAGACGTGGGTCGTTCAACTTAAGATCGGGGAAGTGAAATGCGAACAAGGGCGATTAGCGTGAACTAACTCAGCGCTGCACGAAAGACTATCACGAATATTGATCAACTT
>CAYRAC010000692.1:0-2717 GCA_964422045.1 uncultured Steroidobacteraceae bacterium | reverse complement strand
TCGGGCACGAGTCAGCAGGCGCTCAAGTACTGCACGGTGGACGAGGTATTGAAGGCCGCGGCCGCGAAGTGGCCCAAGCGCACCGCGCTCGCGGCACCCTTCCAGGCACTGAGGTTTACCTTTGCCGAGTTCGATCGCGAGGTCGAACAGGTGGCGCAAGGCCTGGTGGCCACCGGTCTCGAACCCGGCGAGCGCATCGGGATCTGGGCGCCGAATTGCGCGGAATGGTTGTTGACCATGTTTTCGGCCGCGCGTGCCGGCTTGATTCTGGTCAACATCAATCCGGCATACCGCACGCATGAACTGGAGTTCGCGCTGCGCTTGGTCGGCTGCCGCGCGCTCGTGTTTGCACCGCGCTTCAAGAGCAGCGACTACGGCGCCATGCTCGAGTCACTGATTCCGGAACTGGCGGGCGCACAGCCCGGCCGCTTGACGAGCCAGGTCTTGCCGCAATTGCGGCTGCTGGTGCAATTGGGCGCGGCGCCCATGGCGGGGGCGCTGTCCTTTCCCGCTCTCAAGGCCGCTGCGCGCGACGCCGACGCAGGGGTGCTCGAGTCGATCGCATGGGGCGGCGATGCCGATCAAATCTTCAACATCCAATTCACCAGCGGCACCACCGGAACACCGAAGGGCGCGGCCTTGACGCACTTCAACATCGTCAACAATGGATTTTTCGTCGGCGAGGCAATGCGGCTGACCATGGAGGACAGCATCTGCATCCCCGTGCCGATGTATCACTGCTTCGGCATGGTGCTCGGCGTCCTCGCGGCCATGACGCATGGCGCGGCGAGCGTGTTTCCCGGCGAGGCCTTCGAGCCCCTGGCGGTGCTCGAGACCGTGGCGAGCGAGCGCTGCACCGCGCTGCACGGCGTACCCACCATGTTCATTGCGGAACTCGATCATCCGCGTTTTCGCGAGTTTGATTTGTCGTCGCTGCGCACCGGCATCATGGCCGGATCGCCGTGCCCGACCGCGGTCATGCGCCGGGTCGTCGCCGAAATGCATATGCCGGAGGTGACCATTTGTTACGGCATGACGGAGACCAGTCCCGTCAGCTTCCAGACTCAGCCGGACGATCCCCTCGAACGGCGTGTGACCACGGTCGGTCGCGTGCATCCTCACGTGCAGGTCAAGATCATCGACAGCGACGGACATACCACGGCGCGCGGTGTTGCAGGCGAACTGCTCACCCGCGGATACAGCGTGATGCGCGGCTATTGGGGCGACGCCGAGCGCACGCGCGCGGCGATCGATGCGGATGGCTGGATGCACACCGGAGATCTTGCGGTCATCGACGAGCAGGGCTATTGCAACATCGTCGGCCGGCTGAAGGATTTGATCATCCGCGGCGGCGAGAATATTTCGCCGCTGGAAATCGAAGAATTTCTCTACCGGCATCCTGCCGTGCTCGATGTTGCCGTGGTTGGCGTGCCGGACTCGAAGTTCGGCGAGGCGGTGTGCGCGTGCATTCGCCGCCGGCCGGGCGTGGAGGTCACCGAAGAGGAAATTCAAGGGTTTTGCCGGACGCAAATCGCGCACTACAAGGTGCCGCGCTACGTGCGTTTCGTGGATGCCTTCCCGCTCACGATCAGCGGCAAGGTGCAAAAATACCTGCTGCGCGAGCGGTTGCGGGCGGAATTGAACCTCATCGAGGAGAAACATGCCTGACGCTGTGCGCTCAGGGCCCCCCTGCTGCCAGCATCGCGGCGAAACGGCGCTGCATTTCCGGCACCGAGATCGCCTCGAGCTTGGTGGCGAGCAGCCAAACGTGGCCGAAGGGATCGATGAGCGTGCCGCGGCGATCGCCGTCGAACTGATCGCTCACCGCCAGCGTCTCGCGCGCGCCGGCGGCCACGGCGCGGGCGACTCGTGCGTCGACGTCGGCGACGTACAGCAGCAGCGAAACCGGTGATCCGCCGAGTGCTTGCGGGCTGCGGTAGCCCATGTCCGGGAACTCGTCGGCGAGCATCACGCGCGTGTCGTCAATCTGCAGTTCGGCATGCATCACCTTGCCGGACGAATCGGCGAGGCGCAGGAGTTCCTTGGCGCCGAAGGCTTGCTGGTAGAAGCCAATGGCGGCGGCCGCGCCGCTGACGATGAGGTAGGGTGTCGCCGTCCGATTGGCGGAGGGAATGGGCAGCGGCGCGGCGGATTGCGGCACATGAGCCCCGAGCTTCGCTGCCGTTTTGGCCGTGAATTTCTTGGCCTCGATGACCACCCGCTGGTGACGGCCGCGAGAAATCAAATCGACGCCATCGTGGGCGCTGACGTCGAAGGTGAGCTTTCTGCCCTCGACCGCAATCAACTCGACGCTGGCCGTGACCTCGAGTCCGGCCGGCGTAGCTGCTTCATGGCTGACGCTGATATAGGTCCCGACTGATTGCTCCACGGGCCAATCCAAGTGCGGATTGACCGCCTTGATGCAGGCCCATTCCAGAAACCCCACCAAAAAGCCGGTGGCGAAGACTTCCGGCATCGCTTGAAATTCTTGCGCTTCGGGATAGAGGGCCGGAACCATTTTCGACGGCGCCAGCAGCAAGCGATGTTGGTATTTGATGCCGGGTTGCAGGGTGTCTTTCATGGTTCCATCCTTTAGCGCTCGAAATCGACGGCCGTGCTGTTGCCGCCGCAAATGAGGACCGCAACGCGCTCGTTCGCGGCAGGCACGTAGCGGCGCGACAGCAGAGCGGCCAATGCCGCCGCGCCGCCCGGTTCCG
>CAYRAC010000691.1:0-2720 GCA_964422045.1 uncultured Steroidobacteraceae bacterium | reverse complement strand
AGTTCTCCGCATTCGGGGGGCTTGTATATTGCTCACCAGTCCGGCGGACAATGGGCCGTCGGCAAGGTATACAGCGACCAGAACAGCTGTGTTGCGGTTCAGGTGCTAGATTTTGACGGAACCGGTGCGCTCAGCATCGTCTCGGATGCCGAGTATGTCGTAAACACCGTGACGCTTTGGCAGAACCAGCTCGGGCTTTGAGTTTTAATGGCGGCGGCGGGTGTCGCGTCAGTGCGCGACGCCCTCCCGTCGCAACACGTTGACCAACGTCAACCACAGTATCCAGGCGTCAAAGGCCAGCGATCGCTTCCGCAGGTATTCGACATCCAGTTGTACCTTTTCCGGTATCGGCAGCTGATCGCGGCCCCTGACTTGTGCCAGACCCGTCAATCCCGGTGTAAGTTCCTGGACTCCAAATTGAGTTCGTAGCGCAATTAGGTCAATCTGGTTGAACAACGCCGGACGAGGCCCGACGAAGCTCATGTCACCCGTGACAATACTCCAGAGTTGCGGTAGCTCATCGAGGCTGGTTTGGCGCAGAAAGGATCCGACCGGCGTGAGGAAACTCGCGGGATCCTTCATCAAGTGAGTCGCGACGGGCGGGGTACCGATCCGCATGGTGCGAAACTTGGGCATGGCGAACAACACATTGTTTCTGCCTACTCTATCGGACCAATAAAGGACCGGGCCTTCGGATGTCAACTTCACCAAGCACGCAATCAGTGCCATCGGAACCGCCGCAAGCACGACGATCACTGCGGCGAGCGCAAGATCAATGATGCGTTTCATGCAGCAAGCTTTCCGCTGTCCTGCGCAGACCTTCATCCACTGACGCGGCGGGACTCCAATCGAGCATGCGGCGGGTCTTCGAGATATCCGCGCGCAATGACTCGCACAAGCGCTGGACGATGCCGGCCTTACCCAGAGGCGCGGCCGTCGCCTTCAGTAGCCAAACGGGGACCGGTATGAGGCGCGCCGGCTTGCCGAGCGCCGCCCCAGTTCGGCGCAACAGGTCGGGTGTCGACAAGTCTTCGCCGTCGGATGCCAGAAAGGTTTGGTTCGCCGCCGCAGGGTGAGCTATGCATACCACGATGAGGTCCAGCAGGTTGTCGAGATTCAGCATGCTGCGTTGATTGCGGATTGCGCCGAGCGGCAATGGAATGCCGCGCTTGAGCCACCGCGCCATGGAAAGAAAGTTGCCTTTGACGCCCGGCCCGTAGATGAGCGGCGGCCGAATAATGACGATCTCCATGCCGCTCCGCGCCGCGATCTCGCGCAGTCCCTGCTCGGCCTCCCACTTTGAGACGCTGTAAGGATCCAAAGGTGCGGGCTTATCATCGGCCGTGTACGCCTTCCCCGCAGGCGTCGATTCCCCGTTGACTTTGAGTGTGCTGAGAAAAATAAAGCGGCGCAAACCCGCCGCGGCCGCTTGCCGGGCAAGATTCAACGTGCCCTCGACGTTGACTCGCCGATATTCCCCGAGCGGGTTGGCTGACGCGTCTTTCATGACGTGCACTCGCGCCGCCGTGTGAATCAAAGCCTGACAAAGTCGCGGTATGCCGCTCCAGTCTTCATTGGGCTCGAGCTTGCCGATCAGCGTCGCAAAGCCGGCTGCGTTAGTGCCGCCTTTCGGCGGCGTGCGAAAAATCGCAAGAACTTGATTACTGGGCTGCTGCGAGAGCTTGCTCAACAACGCAGAGCCTAAGAAGCCGCTTGCACCGGAAATTATCAAACGCATCGTCTTGCTGCAGCCGCTTACTTCAGCAGCCCTCTTTGCCGCATTTCCGACAACGACGCCTCATAGTCGCTGTTCGCGGAGCCGGCCGTTTTCGCCCACGTGCAATATAGCGCTATCCCCGACTCGAAGGTGTGCTGAGGAGTGAATCCGAGCAATCGGCGGATCTTATTCAGGCACGCATAATTATGCCGAATATCGCCGAGGCGGAAATTGCCGCTTACCGTGATTGGCACCTCGATGCCCAGTTGGCGCGACAAGATGCTCGCCACCGTCCGAACGCTGACCGGGCGGCCCGATCCTACGTTGAAGATCTCATTCGCAGCCTCCGGCCGCTCGATTCCCAAGATGGTCGCGTCGACCGCATCGTCAACATAAAGGAAATCGCGGCTTTCAAGTCCATCCTCAAAAACATTGATGCCCTTGCCGCTCATGATTAGATTAGAAAAAATCGACAATATTCCGGTGTAGGGATTCGATAGCGATTGTTCCGGTCCGTAGACGTTCTGATAGCGAAAAGCCACGGCCGCAATGCCGATCGCCGGACAAACCGTCATGACCAGTTGCTCCTGCGAAAGCTTCGTAATGCCGTAGACGGAAGTCGGGTGCAGCTTGGATTGCTCATCGGTCGCGGCCGCAGTGAGCGGCCCCGCGCAGCCAGGGTGCTTGATCTCGAAGTCGCCGCGCTCCATGTCGGCGGGCAAACGATGTCCGGGATAGACCGCCCCCATCTCGGCGGACAGGTACTTGCCCTCGCCGTACACCGACCTCGACGAGGCGATCACCACCCTCTGCACCGGCAGCTTCGAATTCGCCACCAAATCGAGCAACAGCGCGGTGCCGCCAACATTGACCCGGCAGTAGCGGTCGATCTCGTACATGGATTGGCCGGTACCGGTCTCCGCGGCAAAATGCACCACGATGTCTTGGCCGGCGAGCGCCTTCGACAGGTCGTCTCTCTGCGTGACGTCGCCGCGG
Organism: uncultured Steroidobacteraceae bacterium; assembly: GCA_964422045.1. Lineage (GTDB taxonomy): Bacteria > Pseudomonadota > Gammaproteobacteria > Steroidobacterales > Steroidobacteraceae > Bog-1198. The sequence continues at coordinate 7 of CAYRAC010000691.1, read as the reverse complement.
ATGAACC
>CAYRAC010000690.1:0-2722 GCA_964422045.1 uncultured Steroidobacteraceae bacterium | reverse complement strand
GCCATCGATCGCAAGGTGCTCGCCGATCTTGCGGTTCATGACATGCCGGCCTTTACGGCCATCGCGGAGAAAGCCAAGGCGAGTCTCGCGGCCTGAAGCCGTGACGGATTCCTTAAGCGCCTTGGTCGAGCAAGCGCTCGCAGACGTGAATGCGTCTGCGAGTCTCGTCGCGTTGGACGAAGTTCGCGTGCGACTGTTGGGGAAGAAAGGACTCTTGACCGAGCAGCTCAAGGGTTTGGGAACCCTGTCGGCCGCCGCACGACCCGCCGCGGGCCAGCGAATCAATGACGCGAAGACGTCCATCCACGCGGCGCTCGAGATGCAGCGCATCCGTCTCGAGCAGGCGGCGCTCGAGCAGGAACTCGCCAAGGGCACGCTCGATGTGACCCTGCCGGGTCGCGGTCAAGAATCCGGCAGCCTGCATCCCATCACGCGCACGCGATTGCGAATCGAGCGCATTTTCTCGCAGGCCGGATTTCAGATCGCCACCGGACCTGAGGTCGAAGACGATTTTCACAATTTCGAGGCGCTGAATATTCCGAAGAATCATCCGGCGCGGGCGATGCACGATACATTTTATTTTCCCGATGGTCGGCTGCTGCGCACCCACACCTCGCCGGTACAGATCAGGAGCATGCGTGCGCAATCACCGCCGCTCGCGGTGATCGCGCCTGGTCGTGTCTACCGCAAGGACTCGGACATGACGCATACACCGATGTTTCATCAGGCCGAGGGTATCGTCGTCGGGGAGAACATCAGCTTTGCCAACCTGAAGGCGATGCTGCACACCTTTGTGGAACGCTACTTCGAACAGGCTTTGGGAATGCGCTTGCGTCCTTCGTACTTTCCGTTCACCGAGCCATCCGCCGAAGTCGACATCGAATGCGTGTTCTGCCGCGGAGCGGGTTGCCGCGTCTGTAAGCAAACCGGGTGGCTCGAGATCTTGGGCTGCGGGATGATTCATCCGAATGTACTTGCGGCGGCGGGTATCGATAGCGAGCGGTGGCAGGGCTATGCCTTCGGCATGGGCATCGAACGGCTCGCCATGCTGCGTTACGGCGTAGATGATCTGCGTCTATTCTTTGAAAACGATCTGCAGTTCCTGAAGCAGTTTCCATGAAAGTTACCTACTCATGGCTGCGGGAGTACGTGCCGCTCGCGCCGCCGGCGGAACTCGCCAAGCAGCTGACCCTTGCCGGGCTCGAGGTGGAGTCGGTGCAGAGTGCGGCGCCGGCGTTCTCGGGCGTCGTGGTGGGCGAGGTACTCGAGTCGGGGCGCCATCCGGATGCGGAGAAATTGTCGCTCTGTCTGGTGACCACCGACGGATCGAATCGGCTGCAGATCGTATGCGGCGCACCGAACGTGCGCGCCGGTCTTAAGGTCGCAGTGGCGATGGTGGGCGCGCGTCTACCGAACCAGGTGCTCATCAAGCGCGCCACGCTGCGCGGTGTGGAATCGAACGGCATGCTGTGCTCGGCGCGTGAGCTCGGGTTGGGCAGCGAGCATGATGGAATTATGGAGCTGGCGCCGGCGCTGCCATTGAATGCGGATCTGCGAGACGCGCTCGATTTGGATGATGTGATGATGGAGGTCAATGCAACGCCGAATCGCGGCGACTGCATGAGCGTGTTCGGCATTGCCCGCGACTACGCTGCGGCGCAGACGCGGCATTACCTGGCTTTGCAGATCGCGCCGGTCGCGGCGCAAGGCGCCGACACGTTGCCGGTGACATTGGAAGCGCCGGCAGCCTGCCCGGTGTTTGCTTCGCGGGTGATTCGCGGCGTCAAAGTCGGCGCGGCATCTCCCGCATGGCTGCGCGAACGCCTGCGCCGGGTCGGTATCAATAGCATTTCGCCCATCGTCGATGTCACGAATTACGTGATGATGGATCTGGGACAACCCATGCATGCCTACGATCTGGCAAAGATTGATCAAGGCATCCGCGTGAGAATGGCGAAGAGCGGTGAGCGCCTGACGCTGCTCGACGATCAGGAATACGCGCTCGATCCCGAGATGTTGGTCATTGCCGATGCCGCGGGACCCATCGGACTTGCGGGCATCATGGGTGGACGCGCCACGGCAATCTCCGATGCGACCCGCGATGTACTGCTCGAAGCGGCCCACTTCGCGCCCGACGCGATCGCCGGACGAGCGCGGCGACTCGGCCTGTTCACCGACGCCGCACAGCGCTTCGAACGCGGCGTGGACCCGAGCTTGCCGGCGCTCGCGATCGAACGCGCGACTGCGCTGCTCATCGATATCGCGGGCGGCGAACCGGCCGCGACGCAGGTGACTCGCGCCGCAGCGGGAGCCGCGGCCGATGGATGGGTGAGCCTGCGGCGCGCGCGCCTGGCGAAGCTGCTCGGTGCGGAAGTGCCCGACGATGAAGTGCTCGCGGTGCTCTCGGCCGTAAGCGATCTCGTCGAGAGCAATGCGACGGGCTGGCGAGTGCGCACCCCGTCGCATCGCTTCGACATTCGCATCGAAGAGGATCTGGTCGAGGAGGTGGCGCGGTTGCGCGGGTTCGATAGCATTGCGGAACGACATGCCGTTGCGCCGCAGGTTGCGGGCGAAGCCGGCGAGTCGCGAGTCGCGAATGATCGCTTGTTGACCGCGATGGCTGATCGCGGCTATCGCGAAGTCATCACCTATAGCTTCGTGGATCCGATGCTGCAGCACGAGTTCTTTCCGGATGTGCCGAGTTTAAAATTGGCGAATCCGA
>CAYRAC010000689.1:877-2727 GCA_964422045.1 uncultured Steroidobacteraceae bacterium | reverse complement strand
CGCCGGCGTGTCGGCATAATGGCGGTCGATCTCGCGCACGATCTCGAGCAGCCGCTGCCAGACTATGGGACTGGCCTCGCGCGGCAGGGCCGCCGCGACATCGAACAGATTGGCCGCGGAGGTGTAGCCGGCGATCCCGAGAGCGCGCGCATCGTTGATGATTCCCATCTGATCGGCAGAACTCAGCGAGCTCATCTGCGCCGTCAGCCCAGAAAGCAGCTCATCGTCGTAGAGCACCCGCGCGTAACCCGCCTGTCCCGCGTTGACCAGGAGCGGCGGCGTCTGATCGACCGTGGCGGTGCCTTGCAAGAAATGATAATGCGCGTCGGCTCCCACCGCGGCGATGGCGAGGGGCAGCCGCCAGTGTTGCGGCGGCAGCTCGGCGATGGTGGCGGGATCGTCGGCGAAGCGCGCCTGCACGAGGCGCAAGCCTTGCGCTGAGCGGGTCGCGCGCACCAGCGGCAGCCCCTCCTGGCGCGTGAAGTCCCGCTCTATGGCGACGATCTCCTGACCCACGGTTTGCCCAACCAGACGCCACAGATCCGTGTCCACGGTGTTGCCGAAAGCATGCGCGCGCATGTAGCGGCGCACTCCCTCGCGAAATTTGTCGCGTCCGACATAGGCGTTCATCATAGTGATGATGGCCGCACCCTTGTCGTAGGTGATCTCATCGAAGGACTCGGCCGCTTGGTCTGCCGTGTCGACTCGCTGCACCACGGGATGAGTCGAAGGCACTGAATCAGCGCTCTTGCCGGACTCGAAAATCGACATGGCCTGCAGGCCAGTCTGCCATTCCGGATGCAGGTCGTCGGCCGCGAAGGTTTGCATCCAACGCGCGAAACCCTCGTTCAGCCACAGATCGCTCCACCAGGCCATGGTCACCAGATCGCCGAACCACTGATGGGCCATTTCATGGCTGACTACCAGGAATACCAGCTGCCGGTCCTCTTCGGTCGAGCTGGCAGGATCGAACAGGAGGTGATTCTGTGAATAGAAAATCGCGCCCCAGTTCTCCATCGAACCGCCGCTTATTTGGCCAGGCGCGGCGATCAGGTCGAGCTTCGGCAACGGGAACGGCGTGCCGAAGTAACCATTGTAGTAATGAAGGAGTGCGCCTGCCTGCTCGAGGGCATAGGCGGCCTTGCCGGTATCGCCGCGCTTCACGATGACCCCGACGTCCACGCCGTCCACTATCGAGTGAATGCGTTCGAAGTCGCCCACGCCGACGAATAGCAGGTATGTCGACATCTTCGGAGTTTGCGCGAAGCGTACGCGCCGCAGACTCGCCGACAACGACGTCACCTCCGCCACCGGCATGTTAGAGATCACCATGCGGTCCTTGGGCGCGACCACCGAAACGGTGAACGTGGCCTTGCGAGCAGGTTCGTCCCAGCAGGGCAGCAGCTGGCGCGCCGCGGCCGGCTCAAAATTGGTCGCGAGCGTGCGCCGCGGTCCGTCGGGTCCGGTGTAATCCATGGCGAAGAAGCCCAAGGTCGAGCGGCCGATCTTGCCGTGATAGTCTATCAGCAGGACATGTATCCCGGGCGCGAGCGGAACGCCCACCGTGATGGTGGCGCGGCCGAGCTTCTCATCGCTGCGCATGATGCCTTGCCTATCGCCATCCACCACTATGTGATCGAAGCTGAGGCCGACCTCGTTCAAGGTGATGGCGGCGGTCTTGATGCGCACCTCGACGGTGATCGTCACCTTCGCGTGAAAGGTGAGCGCCTCGGCATCGGGCGCGAGTGCGAGCTCGTAGTGCACGGGGATCACGCTGTCAGGAAGGACTTCCCGCGTGGCGGCCTTGGTTGGCGGCATCGTCGTCTGGGACGCCGTCACCATTCCCGCGG
>CAYRAC010000689.1:0-867 GCA_964422045.1 uncultured Steroidobacteraceae bacterium | reverse complement strand
GTCATGAATCCCCCGTGGTTTTTAGACTATCGGCGCATGCTCTCACCCAGCGAAAGCCGCTGCAACCAGGTTTGCGGGCGACGAAAATTGTTCGTCCGGGCAATTTCTGGCGGGGTACTATCGAGACTGAATGAACTGTCGGCGAATCTCCCCCTGACTTCATCTTAGACACCGCTTTTCACTCGTACTGGAAGCACTGCTCAATGAATGCCGGGAGTAAATGGGCACCGCAGGTTGCCGCCGCGTCGGCTTTGAGTGCGGCGTTTCGAGTCATCACGCATCGTGGCGTCCAGGTTGCCTTCACGCTTTGGGTGATTGGATATCTATTGGTGTTTTGGATTGCCGGTGGTTCACTTCCTTTTGATCGGCCGGCCGTCGCCACACGCTCTTTCGCGCTGCAGTTGGCCGCCCCGAGCATCACGCTGATCGAGATCCTCATTCTAACGGGGTTGGTTTTTTGGCTCAGCCGCGGGCGTATCGTCCCGGACATCGCGCGCCGCGCACCTCATCGCCCATTGGCATTGCGCGAGACACTGCTCTTGATCGGCTATGCGGCACTCGGTCAGGTGGGCGGTTGGATCTTGGGTCCGGCGCTGGGTTACCGGGCCTTTAGCTTTCACATCGCCGGCACAGTCTTTGGCTGCAGTGTCGCACCCCAGCGTGGCGAAATGTGTACCTGGGCGCTGTACAATTTTGTGATATTCGCGCTGCTGCCGTACCTCTATTTCCGGCGCCGCTATAGCAACACGCAACTCAACCTGCGCTCGACCGACCGCCGAAACGACTTGCTCTTGATCGTAGCTGTTATCGTGGTCGAGTCCGCATTCGAGCTTGCCGTCTTTGACAACACGCTTTTTAGTCTCAGTG
>CAYRAC010000688.1:0-2729 GCA_964422045.1 uncultured Steroidobacteraceae bacterium | reverse complement strand
ATTACGGCCAAGGCTTCGCGATGGGCAAGGCGCAGCCGCTCGAGGTTCTGCTCGAGGAATTGGCCATTTACGAGGCAACCGTCAGCAACTGGGTCGGCACGCCGCCGACCGACCCGGACACGCTCCCGCCCCGCGGCTAGGTCAGCGCAGTCCTACATCACTCACGGGAACGCACCCACAGAGTGCGCCCGCAGGCCATGAGTTAATGGCTGCCATGCTGATACTCACGCGCCGCGCCGGGGAGAGTCTGCGCATCGGAGACGATGTCGAAGTGACCGTGATGGCGGTAAATGGCTCGCAGGTTCGCATCGGCATCAAGGCACCGCGCAACGTCGCGGTCGATCGCGAGGAAATCGCCGAGCGCAAACAGCGCGAGCGCGAGGCGACCCCCGAGAAGCCGCTGTAACTCAGCGCCGCGAATTTCGCAAGAAATCCGCAGGTTCAGGGCCAATCGCGCTCGATCAGCCGATCAGCCGATCAACCGGTCAGGACGAAGCGGATGCGCACCCGGGCGCGCTGCTCCTTGGGCTGCGAGTCGCGGACGACCGGCTGGTAACGCCATTTTGCCAGGGCGCTGATGGCCGCATCGTCGAACACGCCCGGGGTGCTCGCGGCGTGGACGACGATATCCTTGACCGCACCGCTTAAGCCGACGGTGAAGTCCAATTCGACCCAGCCCTGCGTTTTTTTCGCTTCGGCGCTCTTCGGGTAAGCCGGCGTCACCGACTTGACGAGTGTCAGATCGTTGGCCGCGACCACGTTGGCCATGAACTTCTGCTTAGCGACGGCCGCATCCAGATCATGCTGCGTCGAAACGGACTCGGCGGAGGCAAAGCCGATCGCGGCCGCTTCCGCCAGCCAGCTGCGAGCCGCATCGAACTGCTCGAGCGCCACGGCGCGCTGCGCTTTCGCCAGCAGCCGGCTCCCGAGATCCTGCAGCGCGGGAGCGAGACCCGCATTGTTGGGATCGAGCCCGCGCAGCGTCAGCAAATAATACTTGGCGCTGTCGTTGGACGGTTCAACCAGGCGATCCTGCTGCGCTCGCTCGACTCCGTTTTTCAGCAACTGCGCCCACGCGTCGGTGTCGGCCCGGCGGCGCGCGACCGAAAGGGCCTGTTGCGCCGTTTCAATATCGTCCGGGGCGGCAAAACCCTTGGCGGCCTCCAGCCACGTCGATGCGTGGGCGAAGTCGCGACGATCGATCGCCGCACGGAATTCGCTCAGGAGCCGCGTCTGCAACGTGTCTCTGGCGGCCTGTGCGGCGGGATTTTTGGGATCGAGCTGCAAGGCTTGCTGGATATAAAAGAGCGCACTGTCGCCCTCGGGTTCCGCCAGCTGCGAATCATTCAAACGCTGTGCCGCGATCGCGAGCAAGGAGGTGATCTTGCCATCGTCGGCTTTGGGGTCGGCGCGTGCGCGCAGCTTGGTCTGCGCGCTTTTCACCCGCTCGCGGGACTTGGCAAGCTGAGCGGTCAAGAAAGAAATGCGGCCGCCTTCAACCCCCGACTTGCGCGCCGTCTCGATCGCCGCGGCGGCTTCATCGAGACGCTCCTCGAGCAAGGCATTTTCCGCCTTGGCGAGCAGGCGCTCGCGCACTTCCGCGAGGCCGGCCCGGGCCTCTTGGTCGGCGGGGTTTCGCGCCTGAGCTTGCAGAAACAGCTCGAGCGCATTGTCGCCGGCGGGCTCAGTCAGCCGGTTGGCGGTGAGCGCGGCCGCCGCCTGAGCGAGGAGCGGTGATTCGATGGGTGCGCCGGGGAGTGCGTGCGGCGGCGCGACAGCCTGATCGGAGCCCCGGTGAAGCATCCAGGCCGCTGCCGCCGACAAGGCCAGAGCACCGACTAGACCGCCGATCAGCCAGCCGCGATTCAATCTCACCCGGGGTCTTGCCGGCGGCGCAGCGGCGGCGCGTTGGCGTTGTGCGTCGTATCTCTTGACCGCGGCGTCGGCAAACAGCTTGGCCCGGCCCGGCGAGACCGGCTTGTGGATGAATCGATAGACGGTACCGGCGCTGATCAAAGCCGCCAGAGAATTTTCCGCCTCCCGATTGCCGGCGACCAAGACCACGAGATCGGGGAACTGGCGCTTGATCTGTGCCACGAATACCGCAGCGGTATCGCTCTCTCCCTGCGCATCGAGCACCAGAATGCCCACTTCGCCGGCCACCAGCAGGTCGCTGACCTTCCCGGCCGACGTGACGTGCCAGAGCCGCCTTTCGCCGCCGACCGCCTCGCGCAGGGTTTGCAGAAATATCTCATCGCTGGTGAGCACCACGAGCTCGACGATCTCGCTCGCAAGGCTGTAGCGGAGCGCATCCAAGGTGGCGCTCTCTTCGTCCGAAGCCAGCACCGGTTGTTTCCCTCTCATTGGAACCCTTCACATTGCTCAGGCCAGTCGCGGTCGACCGCACTGCAGCAGCGGAATGCCACATTACTCAGGCTAGTGTCATTCCACGGGCGACGCTATACGATACGGAGTCTCGGGCGGCAGACAACGTCTGTTGCGTTGCGTCAAGCCGATTTTGTGACTGGACACTCATTCAGGAGGCGCGCCTGCTCATGGCGGGGAGAGCATTGAGCGGTTCAATCGCAATTACGTCGAAATTGCCGGTGGATCAGCGTGCTGCTTTGGAACAGCTGCTGTTCTTCAACGTCAATCAGCATCGCGTGCGGGTCGGGATCCAGCAGTCCATCGAAACCTATGGCGTGCCCGAGATCTACGAACAGGACGGC
>CAYRAC010000687.1:0-2737 GCA_964422045.1 uncultured Steroidobacteraceae bacterium | reverse complement strand
GCCCGTAAATTCCTGGATATACTGGAATGCCTGATCAAAGTTGCCGACCAAGGGCTTGGCCATGAGGATCGCGACCACCAGCGCAACCGCCGCGGTGATGCGTCCAATGAGCACCAACTGCCGCTGCTCGGTTGTTGGACGCCACGGCTTGTAGACGTCCATGGTGAAGATCGTGGCAATGGAATTGATCTTCGAACCCATGGAGGCGACGATGGCGGCGATCAGCGCCGCAAAGACCAGCCCCAACAGGCCGCTCGGCAGCATGCCCATCAAGTGTGGATAGGCCTCGTCGGCGCGGCCGAGATTCGGCGCCAGCGCCGCGGCCGCGATGCCGGGCAGAACGATGATCACCGGCATCAGTATCTTCAAGAAAGCCGCAAGCACGATGCCCTTCTGCGCTTCCCGGATACTCTTCGCCGCAAGCGCGCGCTGAATGATGTATTGGTTGAAGCCCCAGTAAGACACGTTCATCACCCACAGCCCGCCGATCAGCACCGATACGCCGGGCAGATCCTTGTAGCTAGGGCTGCTGCGCGGCAGGATCATCACGAATTTCTCGGGAAATCGCACTGTCAAGTCGTGAAAGCCGGCGAGCACCCCCGCGCCGCCGGATATTTTATTGAGGGTGATGTAGCTGATGACCAGTCCGCCGAGTACCAGCAACGACACCTGCACGATGTCGGTGAGCGCCACGGCCTTGAGGCCGCCGTACAGTGCGTACGCGCCGGCGAATAAACCGAGCGCGATCAACGCGGCCTGTACACTGATCCCGGCGACGGTGTGAACCGCCGTTGCGCCGAGCCATAGGATGGAGGTGAGATTGACGAACACGTACACGCCCAACCAAAAAATCGCCATCACCGTGCGCACGGCGGGGCTGTAGCGTCGCTCGAGGAACTCGGGCATCGTATAAATATCATTCTTGAGAAATATCGGCAGAAAGAATTTGCCGACGATGAGCAGCGTGAGCGCCGCCATCCACTCGTAGGAGGCAATTCCGAGACCGATCACATAGCCGGAGCCGGACATGCCTATGATCTGTTCCGCAGAAATGTTGGCGGCGATCAGCGAGGTGCCGATTGCCCACCAAGGAAGCGCGCGGCTGGCGAGAAAATAATCCTGAGCGGTCTTCTCGTGGGCGCCTTTTTCGCGCGACACCCATTGCGCCAGAGTGAATATCGACACGGCATACACGCCGATGATGGCGACATCGAGGACGGGAAGTTTCACAAATGCATCCTGATCGATTTTGTTAGGGAGTCTTGGCGCGGGCGTCCCGCAAGGCTTGAACCAGTTCGCGGGCGCGGCGCGCGATGTCCGCGACGCTGTAATCAGTGCGGAAAAGCTCGGAACCGAAGCCGAACCCCGCCGCGCCGACGGCGAGCCACGCAGCGATATCTTGCGCGCCGATGCCGCCCACTGGAAACACGCGGGCCTCGCCCGGCAGGACGGCCGAGAGCGCGCCCAAATGTCGCGGCCCGTAAGTCGAGGCGGGAAACAATTTGAGTTGCTGCGCGCCGGCCGCGATGGCGACAAAAGCCTCCGTGGCGGTCGCGATACCCGGAATTACCTGCAAGTCGAGCTCGAGAGCGCGACGGATCACCGCGGCGTCGCAGTTCGGCGCAAGCACCAGGCGGCCACCGGCGTCGCGAGTCCGGCGCACATCCTCCGGCTCGAGCACCGTGCCCGCGCCGATGGTCCAATCGGAGCGGTGAGCCGCGAGCTTGGCGATGCTCGCGAACGGATCGGGCGAGTTCAACGGTACTTCGAGCGTGCGAAAGCCCGCCTCGTACAGCACGTCTCCAATCTCGATTACCCGTAAAGGGGAAACGCCGCGCAGAATCGCGACCAGCACTGTTGCGTCGGCCGCTATGTCAAGCGCCATGGGTCACCTGGTGTTGCGCTAGCGTTAGTCGTTGCTGCACCCGTGACAGCCCGGCAAGCGCTGCCGCCGCGCCCTCGACGGGCAATGCTGCAAAGCCATGGGACTGCAAGGCGAGCGCGTACAGCTGCAGGAGCCGGGCGGTGCCGATCAAGCACACCGAGCGCTCGGCAACCGCACCGGATAGCGCGCCCAATGCGCCATGAACATCGCTCGCAATGAGGAGACCCGACAAATACGCGTCTGCCGATTGCGCGGCAAGTTCGCCGCTCAGCTGGCGGCTGCGGCATTCGAACAACCGGTGCAGCAGCTGCGCGTTCGGAAACTCATTGAAGCGCGCGAGGCCCGCTTGGAAGGCGGCAAGGTCGGCCGGAGCGTCGCCCTTGGGCTTGCGCACCAGAACGCTGTGCTCGCAAAGCAAGGCAAACAGCTCGCCGCTCGGCGCCGTGAAGAAATCGCGCAGCAACCCGTCCACGAGCACCACCCACTTGGTGTGGGTGCCGGGCAGGCACAACAAGCGGGTTCCGCGCGACAGTTCAGGTACTCGGGTAAGCGCCCCGAGAATCTGCGTCTCTTCGCCGCGCATGAAGTCCGGTGCGTTGAATCGATTGCGGCAGGAGAGCCCGGGTACGATGTGAATCCTGGCGCCGGGCAATGCAGTGCAGGCATCGATGATTTGCTCCGGCATGGCAGGGCAGGGCACGTACGGCGCCTGGATCCAGCCGATGCTCGAGCCGACCATGCCGCAGAGGACCACCGGCAGCTCGCCATTCGCGGCCTTCCACGGCGCCGTCAGAGAATCAAATGTCTCGGCGAAGCGGGCGGCACGGTCAGGGCCAGCGACGTCGGCCGCGC
>CAYRAC010000686.1:0-2744 GCA_964422045.1 uncultured Steroidobacteraceae bacterium | reverse complement strand
ACAGGATGTTCACGTCGATTGCCGCCCAATCTTCGCTCGACGCATCGCTGATCATTATGGCCACGGTGCCGGTCTGCTGCGTCGGCGGCGTGGAGTTGGTGGACGTCGTGCCGGCGCCGGAACCGCCGCCGCCGCATGCGGCGAGCAACGCGGCGCTCACGCTCAACGACAATACTCGAGATGTAGTCGGGACCATGATTCCTGTCTCCTCGAAGTTGACGATAATTTTTCCCTGAAAACTCAAGCGCGCACCGTTGCGCAACTGTTGTCTGCACCAACGGCTCATCACAGCCTGCGTTGACAGTGATTTGCGTCGCCAATTGCAGACGCAGTGCTCGAGGTGAGACGGCGTTCTCGCGACTCGCGGCGAGTGATTACATAACGCGGGAAATCATCGACTCCGATCCGAACGCTGAAACTATCGAGCGCGTGCCGCGCAGTACGCGTGCCATGCCTCGCGATAGGCGCGCTCGAGGTGTCGGGCAAATCGCGCCGCGTCCATCAGCGGCGAATCGTTGAGCCGCGAGCGCAGCGTCGCGCGCAAGCCGGCGAGTCGAATGAGATCCGTGCCGAGGGATGCTGCAATGTCGACGAACTCGGCGTCGGATTGCGCTGCGAGTTCGAGCAGATCGAGTTGAAACAACTGGCTGAGACCGCCTCGACCGACGCTGGTGTGGCCCACGCGCGTGACCACGGGGACACCCATCCACAACGAATCGAGACTGGTGGTGTGGCCGTTGTAGGGAAAGGTGTCGAGACACACATCGATTTCGTGATACGAGCGCAAGTAAACGTGGCGCGGTTGAAAGGCGCGAAATTCGATGCGCGCGGCCGCGACGCCATACGCGGCTAGCGTAAGCGCAAGCTGCTCGCGATATTGGCCCGGCGGCGCCATGAGCCGCAAGCGCGCCGTCGGCAGCGCACGCAGCACCTCACTCCACAGGCACAGCGTGCGCTCGGTTATCTTGCACGGATTATTCAGGCAGCCGAAGGTCAGGTAACCGCGTTCGATCGCGGGCAATGCGTTGACCCGCGTCTGATCGTCAAGCGGGTCGTAACACCAGAAAGAATCGGGTAAACGCAGCGTGCGCTCGCTGTAATGGGTGTCGAAACCTTCAGGATCCAACCGCGGATCGCTGATGCGGTAATCCATCGCCGCGATTCCGGTGGTACCGGGATAGGCCAACCATGCGATTTGAATCGGCGCCGGCTTGGCCGCGAACAGCAACGGCCGTCCGCCCGCCATGTGCATGGTCAAGTCGACCAGAATGTCGATGCCGTCATCTTGGATGCGTCGGCACAGCGCCGCGTCAGTCAGCGGCCGAACTTCGCACCAATGATCGGCCAAGCCGGCGAGGCGGCGCGTATATTCGTCCGCGCGCTTGACGCTCGAGTAGCAGAAGACTTCGAACCGCGCGTGGTCGTGCCGCGACAGCAGTGGCAGCGTGAACAGGCTTTGGCAATGAACGCGAAAGTCCGGCGAGACATAGCCGATCTTCAAGCGGCGGTGCGGGTCGAGATCGGTTGGTCGCGGCGCTGCGGCGACCGACAGCGGCGTGGCGAAGCGTTGGTTCCAACGCAGGCATTCGTCGAGAATCGGCCCGGGCTCGAACTGCTGAAACGAGAGCGCGTAAGCCAGATTGCTATGCGTCGGCGCCGAGTTGGGATCGATCGCGAGAGATTCGCGAAAGCTCTCGATCGCCGACTCGAGGTCGCCGGCATCTTTATATAGGTTGCCGAGCGTATCGTGCAGCGCTGCATTCTTGGGATCCAGCTCGAGCGCCCGGGCCAACAACTGCTGCGCCTCCGCGATGCGCCCGAGCAAGCGCATCAGGCATGCAGCGTTATTCAGTGCGGCAATCGAGCGCGGCTGGGCGCGCAATGCAGCCTCGTAGGCAGCCATGGCGGCATCGAACTCGCCGATCTCCGTTTGTACGTTGCCGAGATTGACGAGCGCCTCGGCAAAATCGGGGCGCAAAGCCGCCGCGTGTCGATAGCGCTCGACGGCTTCGCGCGTGCGGCCGAGTGCGTGCAGAGCGTTGCCCAAGTTGAATGCCGCATCGGCATCGTCCGGCGCCCGCTGCAGCGCACCGTTGAGAATCCGTTCTGCCGCCGAGAAATCGCCCTGATCCCAATAGGCAATGCCGAGATTGACGGCATGGGAGGTTGCCTGCGGCTCGAGATCCGCCGCCGCCCGCAGCAGCTCGACGGCCTCGTCCAACGAACCCATCTCGCGCAGCACCGCGCCCAAGTTGGCCATGACGCCGGCATTGCCCGGCGCGAGTGTCAAGGCCTGGCGGTAGGCCTCTGCCGCCGCGGGAAGGCGGCGCGACAAATGCCGGCAGATGCCAAGATTATTCCACGCATCTAGAAAATCGGGCTGCGCCGCCAATGCCGCTAGATACGCGACAATCGCCTCGTCCCAACGCTGCAGCGCCTGCAGCGCTTGAGCCTGCACGAATCGATAACGGGGCTCATCGCCGGCGGGCGCCGTGGCTCGCTGCACCAGCGCCAGCGCGGCGGCCGGCGCGCCGCACTGCAGCTCGAGCAGGCCGCTGCGGTACAGCGCCACGCCGTGCTCCGGGGCACGAACCAACACCTCCCGGTACAGCGCTCGCGCCGCAGCGAAGTTTCCGGCGCGATGCTGCTCGGTCGCGTCCTGCAGCAATCGCTCGGTGACCTCGATCGGCTGCACCGGCGCGCCGCTAGCGGGTGAGTTCTTTCGCGAGTCGATCGGCGTGATA
>CAYRAC010000685.1:0-2749 GCA_964422045.1 uncultured Steroidobacteraceae bacterium | reverse complement strand
ATACGCTCTTTTGGGGTGTGGGCAATCCCGGTCCGTGGCTCGCGACGCTGCGTCCGGGCTATAACTTGTACACCGATTCGGTGTTGGCGCTGAATCCCGACAACGGCAAGATCAAGTGGCACTACCAGTGGACGCCGAACGACACCTGGGACTATGACGGCGCCAATGAGACGGTCATGACCGATCTTAACTACGGGGGAAAGGCCTATAAGGCGCTGGTACATGCCGATCGCAACGGTTGGTTCTATGCGCTCGATCGCAGCAACGGCAAACTGATCTATGCCGAGCCGTTCGTGCACACCACGTCCATCACCGGTATGAAGGACGGCGTGCCGCAGTCCGATCCGGCGATGCGGCCGACGATCGACAAGCAGGTGTTCACCTGCCCGAGCTTCCTCGGCGGCAAGAACTGGTGGCCGATTTCTGTCGATCCGCAGACTCAGATGGCCTATATTCCCACGCAACACGCCTGCATGGACATCAAGGGAGCGGAGCCGGTCGCCTACAAGGCGGGGCTCGCCTTTCTCGATGAATCCTTCGAGGTCAAGCACGATCCGACCACCGACAACTGGGGTTCGGTGCAGGCCGTGGACTTGAATACCGGCAAACAGACCTGGCAGCACGAAACTCATTTGCCCTGGTCCGGCGCCACACTCGCAACCTCGGGAGGCTTGATGTTCAGCGGCAGCACGGACGGGCACTTCTTAGCGTTCGACGCCAAGACGGGCAAAGTCCTGTGGACGAGCCCGCAGCTCAGTTCCGGCATCATCGGCGTGCCCACCACGTACATGGTCGACGGTAAGCAGTATGTCGCCGTGTGGGCAGGTTGGGGCGGCGCGGGCCCGATATGGGGTGGACAAATGGCCAACGACCCCGCGGTAAAGTCGATACCGAAGGGCGGGCACCTCTATGTATTCGCCCTCAAATAAGGCCGCACATAGCATCTTCGTATCTGCAGTCCTCCTCGGCGCGGTGCTCACGCACCGCGCCGAGGCCGCCTCTGAATTGAACATCTGCGTTGATCAAGCCAATCCCACCTCCGCGATGGACCTGCGTGTAGCACGCGCCGCCGCCAAGACGCAGGGATTATCAGTCAATCTCGTGAGCTTCGAGGGCTTCGGCAAGGGCGGCGACGGCATGCCGCTCGGCCGCTTCGCCAAGATGGCGCAAGCCGACTGTCAGCTCATTATGGGATTTCCAGTCGATGTCAGTCATCCGCAACTGCCGCCCAACGTCCAAGCCACATCAGCCTATGCCGGCACCGGCTTCGTGTTGATCCGCCGCGGCGGCGCCGCGAGTATGTCGCTCAGCGAGCTGCCGCAGGGCAGCCGCGTGGGCATCGCCCAGCTCGATACCTATGCCGGACTGCTCTTTGGTATGCATCCGAATATCGTGATGCATGTCTATCCGAAGGATTCATTGATGCTGGCGGATTTGGAGGCGAAGCACATCGCCGCCGGCATGGCTTGGCAGCCGTCCATCGAACGCTATGTGAACGGGCGTCGCGATCGCGCAGCGCTTCGCGTGACCGTCATGCCGGGCGAGCACATGCTCTGGAACCTGGTCGCGTTGTACGGGTCACAGTCCCAGGACGCGGCGAAGCTGTTCGACCGAGGTCTGTATGAGCTGCACAGCACGGGACAATTGCAGCGGCTGATCGAGCCGTATGGCAAGCCGTACGGCCAGCCGTACGGCAAAGCGGCTGCCGCCGGCGTTGAGCCGAATTCGCCGAATTGGGGCGCCGCTCACGCACAGCATGCCGTCGCGTGGGATACCGATGACGGGCGACTGCTCAAAGTGGCCGACTCCGCGGCGCACACCAAGAGCAAACATATCAAGGCCCCCGCGCTCTATACCGAGGATCAAGCCACCAAGGGCGCTCTGGCGTATTATAAAAACTGCGCGATGTGTCACGCGCCGCTGCTGGATGGGCAATCCGCCGGCTATTCCGGACCGGCATTGAAAGGGCCTGAATTCGCCGATCCGAGCTACGATTTTCACGTGAGCGATATCTTCAATTTCGTGGCCAAGCTGATGCCTGCGGCCACGCCCGGCAGCCTCACGCACGAGCAGGACGTCGAGATCATGGCGTTCATTTTGCAACAGAACGGTTACCCTGCGGGCAACAAAGAATTGGTTTACGAGGAGGCGGAAAAATCCAAAGTGCCGATCAGGTACTACGGCAAATAACGGGCGACCGAGCGAATCGTAGATGGTTGCATATGCATGTATTATCCGCACCATGAAACTGCAATCCTTGCCTTGTTATTGCGCCACGCTGCGTCAAGCGGCCCGAGCCGCGACATCCTTCTACGAAGCCGCACTTGCGGACAGCGGCGTCCGGGCGACCCAATTTACCATCCTACAAGCGCTTAAGATGGCGCCAGATCTGCAGACGACCGAGGTCGGCCAGCTCCTAGGTATCGACCAGACGACGGCCACGCGAACGCTTGCACTGATGCGGAGAAGCAAGTTCGTGGGGGATTCCACCGGCGCCGATCGGCGCGAGCGCAGATGGCGTCTAACGCCGCTCGGCGAAGCCACCTATCGCAGACTCCATCCGAAATGGGAGGCGGCGCAGGCGATGGTCGAGAAGCGACTAGGCCGTAGTGAAGCCTTGGCGCTGAAGAAACATGCGTTTCATGCCGCACGTGCGTTCTCCGCGGTGGATGCGAGCCTGGTTAAGCAACGCGCCTGAGACCGAGACGGGCTGATACGGATGGGCCAGTACGAATATTCTCCCCGCGCG
>CAYRAC010000684.1:0-2755 GCA_964422045.1 uncultured Steroidobacteraceae bacterium | reverse complement strand
GATGCGATCGCGGTACCGCGTCAGGTGGGCGAGGACACGCTGCGCATCGCCACCAGTGCCGGCGTCGCAATGTTTCCCAAAGACGGCGAGAACCTCGACACGTTGAGTCGCAACGCCCGCGAGGCAATGCGCGAGTCCAAGGTGAAGTGCCCCGGGGCGCTGCGCTTCCATTCGGGGAACGCCGGGATCGTAACCCGACGTCGATTGCGCTTACAGTCCGATCTTCGCCGCGCCATAGAGAATAACGAGTTGACGTTGTTCTATCAGCCACAGTTTGAAATAGCGGACGGCCGCTCGTGCGGAGTCGAAGTATTGACTCGTTGGTTTCGCGGCAAGAATGTGGTGGATCCCCGGGTCTTTATTGCATTGGCCGAACAGACCCAGTTGATCACAACGCTCGGATCCTGGGTATTACAAGAAGCCTGCGTCACGGCACAAGCATGGCGGACCCGGGGTAAAAAGCCCATGCGGCTCTGTGTCAACGTTTCGCCGCATCAACTCGACGAAGCGTTTCCGAGTGTGCTTCAGGATGTCTTGGATAAAACGGGATTCCCCCCCGAGCGCTTGGAGCTTGAGATCACCGAAAGCGCGTTAATTGCCAATGCCGACTTCATCATCGATTGCTTTCACCAGTTGAAAGCTATCGGTGTGCGCATCGCCATCGATGATTTCGGCACGGGGTACTCTAGCCTGGGCTATCTCTCCAGATTGCCGGTCGATCGCCTCAAATTGGACAAATCATTGATCCACAATCTGACCACCCAGTGGAAGGATGTCGCCATCCTGCGCGCCATCATCGCGATGGGACACGAATTGGCAATCGAGGTGATTGCCGAGGGCGTCGAAACGGAGCAGCAGTTGCAAGTCCTCAGGCAGTTAGGCTGCCCGCAGGCGCAGGGGTACTTGCTCGCCCGGCCTGCGCCCGCTGGCGAAGCTCACGAAATGCTTGCGAGACGCTGGGGATCGCGCCCGGTGCGCCGACGCGCCGCGATAGGCATGCTCGAGCATGCGTAATGCCCCTTGAGCTCAGATCCTCCCGACCCGACGAGGATGCGGGGCCGGCTCTTCACGACACGACCATCGTGCAGCAATTGGCGCCTGAGTGGCGGTGTCGCGTCCTGATCGTCGATGACGATGCCATCATTGGGGCGCATCTATCAGCAGTGCTCAGGAACGCCGAGTACGATGTTCAAGTCGCAATTTCAGGTGAACAAGCCCTGCGCATTCTCGATACGACTCCGTGCCAGATTGTGCTCACGGACTGGCAAATGCCCGGGATGGACGGCCTTGCACTATGCCGCAGAGTGAGAATCGAGCACATCGAGAGTTATGTATACGTCACGATGCTGACTGTGCGAGACGGCAAGCAGGACATGCTGACGAGTCTCGCGGCCGGTGCCGATGATTACATTGTTAAGGGATCCTCAAACGAGGAAATTCTTGCACGGATGGAGGTCGCGCGACGCATTACGCATCTTGAGTATTCGTTGCGCCGAAGCAATCGAGAAAATCGCCGTCTCGCGGTCACCGATCCATTGACCGCGACGCACAATCGCCGCTACTTGATGAAATATCTGCCCCGCGAACTCGCCCGCGCGCAACGCTACGACCGCCCGCTATCCGTGCTGTGTTGCGATATCGACGGCTTCAAGCAGGTGAACGATCGACTGGGACACGCTGCAGGCGACCACGTTCTTAAGGAATTCGCCCTCAGAGCCACGCGGTGTCTTCGCGAAACCAGCGACTGGCTCGCGCGCTCCGGCGGCGATGAGTTCGTTATCGTCATGCCTGAGACAACTCTTAGGGGAGCCCACAGCGTGGCCCAGAAATTGCGACACGTGTTGGCGACTCCTCCCCTCGTCATTCGCGATCGGCCGCTCACAATGACCCTGAGTATCGGCGTCACGGCATTGGAAACTCGCCATGAGATCTTTGATACCACGGCGTTCGAGTTGCTTCGCGCAGCGGACCAGGGACTGTACGCCAGCAAGCAGTCCGGCAAGGATCAGGTGACATCGGCTAGAGCCACGCCGGCATCAGTGCCGTCGAATCGGCGTTAGCCCATGATAACCCTCGGGGCGAGTGCTCGATGTCAACGCGCGTGCGTAAATGGAACCGATCCGGCCGGTACAAAGAGGTCTGATGCTCGATCGATCGACCATCGCGGTCCCGGACTAATCTGTGAACACACAACAACGCGGATTTGGGCTCGACATCGAGGGTTTGGGCGGCCAGTACATCCGCGCCGACCGCCGTGGTGGTCTGTTCCGCATAGGCAGGCCGAGCGCCGATCGCTTCCAGTATCGCCAACACAGCGACGCGGTCGAGCTGCCGGCGCTTCAGGTGCCGCAGCAAGTGCTCAGGAACGTGACTGATGCTGAGCATGAAGGGCTCTTTTTGGAAGCTGCGGCAGCGACGCACGACCACACACCGGTCGCCAAAATCGGGATCGCGGCTCCGTATGAATGTCGGCGTCGCGCTCAACTGTATTTTCAAGAGCCGGCTGGTTGTGCGGTCTTTCGCCGTCTTCGGGCAATGGAGCGCCTCCACGATTACGTCGGGCGAAGTTCCCGGAGTGGGTTGCTGCCGTGCAAAGCTTCCACTGCCTCGCCGCCGCACGATTCGCTTCTCGAGTTCCAGCTGCCGCAAAGAGCGTCGTACGGTGTTTCGCGAGACGGCAAACTCTCGCATCAACGCGGATTCACTCGGAAGCAGGCCCCCCGGCTCGATAAGCCCCCTATCCAATGCCATGGCG
>CAYRAC010000683.1:0-2756 GCA_964422045.1 uncultured Steroidobacteraceae bacterium | reverse complement strand
CCGTCGACTACCAGGCGCATGTGCATGCACTCGAAGGCGGCCGAATAGCCGGAGTTGCGCACATGGTGCTGCTGTCGGCCATCTGCGTGCAAAAGCCGCTCCTCGCTTTTCAATTTGCCAAGTTGGCCTTCGAGAAAATGTTGCGCGAATCGGGGATGACCTACACGATCGTTCGTCCCACGGCCTACTTCAAGTCGCTCTGTGGACAAGTTGAGCGGGTCAAGCAGGGCAAGCCCTTCCTCGTGTTCGGAGACGGGACGCTCACATCCTGCAAGCCGATCAGCGACTGCGACCTCGCTGACTACATCGCCGACTGCTTGGTCGATGAGCGGCGCCGCAATTGCGTGCTGCCGATCGGCGGGCCCGGGGATGCGATCACGCCGCGGCAACAAGCCGAATATTTATTCAAACTCACGAATCGACCGCCTCGCATTCGACAGGTACCGGTCGCCGTGCTGAGCGGCATCATTGGCGTGCTGAAAGTCCTGGGGCGCGTGGCACCGGCGCTCGCGGAGAAGGCGGAACTCGTCCGCATCGGGCGTTATTACGCAACGGAATCCATGCTGCTCTTGGATTCAAAGAGCGGCCGCTATGATGCGGCAAGCACACCTTCCACAGGAACCGACACGTTGTTTGATTTCTATGCACGCCTGGTGCAGGGTAGCGCCGCGCCGGAGCGTGGCGATCACGCCGTATTCTGAATGAGTCAGGTGCCTATTGGACCAAGGCCATGCTACGCAACCGCCGCCGCAGAGTCGCGTCGTCCGTTGCGCTTCGTCGATTCGCCGACGGATGTCCACAAATGCATCGCTGCGATCGTGAGCTGAAGCGGTGCGACAGCCGGGTGAGCACATCGGCCTGGCCCTCGGGCGCGGAGGGGAAATCCGGCCGGGCGGGACCCTATTTGTCGCGGCACAAGCTTTGGGGCTCGATTCCTTGAACCAGTCCACACAAACCGCTGTACGAACCGCGGCGCAGTCGACCTTTGCCGGGCGGCAGCTCGTGCAATCTTCCAAGAGAGTTTGCCTAAATTGCGGTTGCTTCGAGCACACACCGGAGATGCGGAATGAAGCTGCAGAGTTCGATCGGCGCCGGCGCGGATACGCCGGCCAGCGAGCAAATACTTCGCGGAATCGTTGAGCGCGGCTTCTTTGATGCGCCCGGTAGTCTTGCGGTCGCAAGGGCTGCATGCGCCGAGTTGATGTTCGCGCGCGAGCTCATAAAGGCCCAGACGAATCGGATTGCCCAGCTCAATTCCGGATTGACGGACTAGATCTCTCCCTCACTGCGCGCGATTCGATCCATGCATCACAATTCCCAGCGGATTGCGATGCACTGACTTGTCCTATAGACCTCCGCAGTGGCGCCCGTAAAATGGCTGCCGGTTTGCCGCCACAGGAGATTGTTCATGCTTAAGTTCGTAACCATCGGATATGGCGATCGCATTGGGTGCGACAACACACAGGCAGCCGTTCGCGACGCAGCACACGCGCACGACCCGCGGCTCCGCGAAGCGGGGGTTGTAATGGGAATGGCCGGCATACCGGTACAGGTACGAAATCCTGACGTAGCCAGACCCGAGACCAAGACCGGTCCGTTTATGACTTCCTCCTTGCCCGTCGCAGGCTTTGCCATCGTAGAAGCCGAAAACCTGGAAGCGGCGGTCGCCATTGTGTCGAAGACGCCTTGCGCTGTAGCCCATGGCGTCGTCGAGGTGTGGCCGCTGGTGGAGCCGCGATAAGCATCGTGGTTGTTCTGCCTTGTCGCGACAAGAACCGATTCTTTAGGATACGCGGCACTGCGGTCGCGGCTGACGCAGCTCGAAATAGAATTGCGATCGCTCGCCGATTCGTTTGAAACGGGAGCCCATCTGTCGCGGCGCGTGATCTCGGCACGCAAAACCGGCCGTCGCGTGCGCCGTCTCGCCGACACACGCAAGTCGTCCTCTCTTCCAAAGTGAAAACACGGCTCGCCCTTCCCGATCTGTGCGTACTCCAAGGCGCCGAATGTCGTTGCCATTATCAAACTACGTCCCCCCAAGCGAGCACGGGCGTTCGCGAGGTCGCGCGCATAGGGGAATATAATGCCCGAGGCTGCGGCCAGCAGAGCCGAGAGAATCCATAGAGTGCGACGGCGCATAAAGTGACCACAACGGACCTCCGGGCAAAGGAGCTGCGCCGCAGAACGCGCCGTGTGGGGCCGATAGCCGATAGTGGGTGCCGGCGCGAGATGCCGCAGCCGAAAACGGCTAGTAGCGCTTCGCGCTTGGTACTATGGTTAAACTGTGGAAGAAGTGTTTGGGCTGACGCGGGACATTCTCGACCGGGCGCGTCGCAGCCGTGATGCGCGCTTTGACGGCCGATTCTTCATTGCCGTTAGAACCACACGGATTTATTGCCGCCCCATCTGTCCGTCCCGCCTGTCCAGTGACTCGAACGTCCGGTATTTCGCGACTGCGGCGGCAGCCGGAGCGGCGGGCTATCGGCCGTGCCTGCGCTGCCGACCGGAGGCGGCCCCGGGCTCCCCCGCGTGGTCGGGCACTTTGGCGGTCGTCCAACGCGCGCTGAGGCTCATCGAAGAGGGAGCACTGGATCGTGAGTCCGTTGGGGATCTCGCCACCCGCCTTGGCATCGGGGTTCGCCACCTGAGCCGGCTGTTTGCGCATCACGTGGGGGCATCCCCCGCGGCGGTCGCGCAGACTCGGCGACTGCACTTCGCAAAGCGGCTGCTCGATGACACGCATTTGCCAATCACGG
>CAYRAC010000682.1:0-2759 GCA_964422045.1 uncultured Steroidobacteraceae bacterium | reverse complement strand
CTCGAGCCGCACGCGGCCATTGCAGAGATCAAGGAGGGGAAGGTAACTGTCTGGGCGTCGACGCCGACGCCGTTTCCGACGCGCGATCGAATCGCCAAGACACTCGGATGGGATCCGACGCGGGTTCGAGTGATCACGCCATTCTTGGGAGGCGGTTTCGGCGGCAAGAGTGCGGATGCACAAGCCGTTGAGGCGGCGCGGCTCGCGCAAATAACGGGAAAGGCGGTGCAAGTTGCGTGGACTCGCGGAGAGGAATTCTTCAACGATACCTTCGATCCCGCCTCTGTGGTCAAGATCGTGTCTGGGATCGAGGCGGACGGCAAGATCTCATTGTGGGACTGCTCCGTGTATTCGGCAGGGGAACGCGGCGCGGTCGCCTGCTACGACATTGCAAATGCGTCGTTTCGATCGACCGGGAGCCCTTCATACGGCTCCGGTGACTCGGCGGTGTCCGTGCATCCATTTGCCGTGGGCCCGTGGAGGGGGCCGGGCGCCAACATGAACACGTTTGCCATCGAGTCACACATTGACACGATGGCGGCGGCCATTGGCGAGGACCCGCTCGCATTTCGACTGCGCAATCTCACCGATCCGAGAATGCGCCGGGCGCTGCAAGCGGCGGCTGATGCTTTTGGCTGGCAGGCGGCTCGAGCCGCCGGCCGGCGCGGATTTGGCATGGCGTGCAACATCGATGCCGGCACCTATGTCGCGACGATGGCCGAGGTCAGCGTGGATGCGGCTAGCGGTCACGTGAAGGTGATCCGAATCCTATGTGAGCAGGACATGGGGATAGTGGTCAATCCCGAGGGCGCCAAAATGCAAATAGAAGGGGGCATTACCATGGGTCTTGGATATAGCTTGTCCGAGGAGCTGCGTTTCGTGGGCGGGGACATCCTCGACCGAAATTTCGGGACGTATCAGATTCCGCGTTTCTCTCAAGTGCCGCGAATCGACGTCGTATTCGTCAAGAACGACGAATTGGCGCCACAGGGGGGCGGAGAGCCACCGATCACGACCATGGGTGCAGTAATTGCCAACGCGGTCTTCGATGCGACCGGCGCGCGTCTATTAAGGCTGCCAATGACACCCGATCGGGTTCGATCGGCGATGGTCAAGCCGAGTATCGCTCGGCCCGGCTGATTCATCCGCCTGCTGCCGCGACCCGCCTGCAATTTCAGTCGCCGTTCCCGCTCGGGAGAAAGGTGCTGCGCCCCTCAATTTCAAGCAACGCGCGCTCCATTGAAAGCTCTGCGCTGTGCGGCTTGGCTTGGGGCTCCGGTAGCCCAATGTCATCCGCTTCGAGATCGTCGAATGGGCCGACCCAATCTTCCGGTTGCTCGCATCGCTCGAGTGCTCTTGCAACCCAATCGGCCACCGAGGTCTCCTCCAACGAGCCATCGGTGTGCTGCATATCGATCGATCCATCGTCCTCGTCTACGCTGACTATCTGAAAAATGTCTCCGGACGCCCGGTCCAGGTACCACTGTCCGGTTGCGGCCGCGATGCGACTATTCATGCTGCGTCTCCCGTTGGTTGAGCGTCCAAGAATTCCACATCATCAGAGGGATATTCTTCTTGGGCAGGCATACTTGAAATACGCAGTTCCCGAAGCCTTAGGGAAGAATCCGTTACTCGTGAACACATGCGACCTATTGGTTCTGCGAGTGCTCGACGCCCGGATCCAGCCGCAAAGTAGTCGCCAGCACCGTCGGTGTAATGATCCAGGCAGCATCCTGGGGATATTGCCGATACTTGTGCAGATAGGCTTCGCTCACCTTGAGCTGGGTCTGCGTGTCGATGACCCCGACCGCACGAATCGGCAGGCGGCTGTCGTGCGCGTAGATTGCGCCCACGGGATTTGCCGCCAGATGTTGATACCAATGTCCCTGCTCGCCGTTGACCGAGCGGACATATACGTCCTCGCCGACTACTACGACCCACACGACCGTGCGCTTGGGCTCAGCCGTTTCCGGCAGGCCCATGCAGGTCTCAATTTCAATCTCCTCGGTATCGCCCAGCAGGCGCAACTCGCGCTGATCAAAGTGCTTGCTCATTTTCCATCTCCGCTCAAAGGCGCCCATTTGGATTGAGAATCTCTCGAAATTGCACAGCGCAAAGCTTGTGCGGACGGCGGCGCGCTGTCCATCCGGAAAAGTGCGTACGTAAAGTTACGGATACGCGTGCGGCGCTCTCGCGCATATGATTTCAAGGCATCGAGGTGTGTATCGACGAACTGTTCAAAAGGAAGTGACGATGACATCGGAATCCGATGCTGGCGCGCACTTGCCGATGCAAACTTCCTCCGAGGTTGCGGCATACGCGCCTCGCTACGAATTGCCGGCGCATACGGCGGATGCTGCGGATTCGCCCAGCGGCCTCGATCGGCTGCTGCATGCCGCTCTTGGCCGCCTCACGCTGGGTGTCTCGCCCGCGGCCCTTTGGCTCGCCTATGCCGACTGGGCGATCCATCTCGCCGGCTCACCGGGGAAGTGTCAGCAACTCGCGGAGAAAGCCGCGCGCAAGCTGGTGCGTCTCGCACTGCAGGGCGTGCACGCCTCGAGCGGCTCGCATAGCGAACCCTGTATCGAGCCCCTAGCGCAAGATCATCGGTTCGATGCAAAGGCCTGGCAGGATTTTCCCTTCAATCTCATCTATCAGGCGTTTCTTCTGAATCAGCAATGGTGGCACAGCGCGATGACCGGTGTCGGAGGCGTCGCGCCTCATCACGAACAAATCGTCGGTTTCGTGACGCGTCAGCT
>CAYRAC010000681.1:0-2759 GCA_964422045.1 uncultured Steroidobacteraceae bacterium | reverse complement strand
GTACCCGATGGGTGTTCGGATCGACCGCAGCGGCGTCATAGACGATGCGCAAGCGGTCGATGTCGCCGACTTTGGTCGGTGCGGCTTTGCTGCGTTCGGCGCTCACATAGTCGAGCGTTACCGCCATGTTCAACATGACGATGCGCACCGGCGGCGGGTCCGCGTGCGCCGCGAAAGCGAATACAGCGCCCAATGCGGCGGCCGCCAATGCGATTGATCGGGTGTTAGTTGATTTCAAATATTTCCTTTGGCGTTCGGTGCAAGCAGGCGGAAGGGCCTTGCGCTTCGATCAGGTAGAGGTCGGTATTATGGACGAACATCCGTTCGTTCAGAATCCCTGGATGACAGACGATGGCCATGTTCTCGGCGATCTGCATATCCTCGTCACTGCGAATGAGCGGCCGCTCCACCATGTCGTAGCCCATCCCGTGTACGCTCAAGCGGCGCTCTTCCGGCATGTCATGTTGCCGCAGGTAGGCATTGTGCTGCGCGAACACCTCGCGCGCGGGCGCGCCGGGTTTCAGCAGCGAGAGAGCGAAGGTCTGCGCTTCGATCACCGAGCGGTGTGCATCCTTGAGTTCGGGCGGCGTGCGGCCGAGAACGAACATCCGCGACAGTTCGGTGTAGTAGCCGCCCGCACCGTTATTTTCGATCAACAGCGAATAAACGTCGCCGCGTTGCAATGTTCGGCCTTGCATGGAGCGGGGCCTGAAGCTTGCTGCCTGCCCCACGGGCGCCGACGAACAAAGAAAAATCCCTTGTTCGCTGCCAAGTTGCTGCCCGAGATATTGAGCGTACGCGGCGATCTCGAAATCCTTGAGCCCGGGGCGGATGAACTCGCGCACCTTCGCCATGACTGCATCCTGCATGGCCGCCACCTGGCGGATCAATGCGCGCTCTTCGTCGCTCTTGATTGCCTTGATGGCATCGACGAGATCGGTCGCATCGACGACATCCCTATTCGCGAGCGATGACTGCAAACGTTGGCCGAAGCTGTGATACATCGAGGCGGGACCCACGAGTCCAACACGTTGCGCCCCGAACTTCTCGAGTTCGGCAACCGCGATATCCGCATCGTAACCACCCGAGTAGCCGACGGAGGGATAGCTCGGCGTGGTCAGTCGTCGCGCGATGCCCGTGGCTGCGATCTCGGCTTCATTGGCGGTGCGCAAGCCGCCGAACGGGCCCTGTTCGATGAACGACATGCCGCCTGCGGCGGGGAATACCACGCTGCTCGGATAACCGTTGGTGGCCGGCTGGTTGCTGAACCAGCGAATGTACCCGCCCACCCAATCGCTGGAATTCTGCACGACCAGAGCGTCGATGTCGCGGGCACGCATGGCGTCGCGTACTGCGCGCCAGCGGCGCTGTAATTCGGCGGAGGAGACCGCATTGAGAGTGCGTGAAGAGTGGCTGGACATGGCTTGCTGCTGTTGTGACTAATGAGGAACGATATTGCGCATCGCGGCGGCACGGCCGGCGAGATAATGTTGCAGATTGTCGCGCACGATGGGATAAGCCTGATCGAGATACACATTACTCATGCCGCCGATCAACGGCGTTACAATCACGCGTTCTGCGCGCCATAAGGGATGATCCGGCGGCAGCGGCTGTTCGCGGAAGACGTCGAGCGCTGCGCCCGCGATACGCCGTTCGCGCAAGGCCTCGAGAAGTGCGCCCTCGTCGAGCACACCACCGCGCGCAACATTGATCAAATACGCGCTCGGTTGCATCGCGGCCAGCACCGCGGCGTCGATCAAATTCTCCGTCTGCGGCGACAACGGCACAATCAACACCAGGAAATCCGCCAGCGCAGCCGCCTTGTTCAATTCAGTGCGGCCGAACATTCCATCGAACCCCGGCGGCCGGCGGTTGGCGCCGGAAACGCCATACACCTTCATGCCGAACGCCTGGCACCGCGGCGCCAAGGCCTCGGAGATTGCGCCGACGCCGACGATGACGACCGTCTTTCCCCAGAGGAGCGGTTGCGGCCAACGTTCCCAGTGCGCTTGCGCTTGATTGCGCTGCAGCCGCGGGAAGTCGCGCAACAGCGCCAGCATTTGCAGAAATACGAGTTCGGACATCTGCGGGCCGTGCATGCCGCGAGTCGAGGTCACCGTTACATCCGCCCGCAACGCCGCCAGCTTGAGAATTGCATCGGTACCCGTGGTGAGAGATTGAATCCAGCGAACCTTGGCGGCGCGCTCGAGCATGTTGTCGTCAAATTGAAAGTGATGGCCAATCAACACCTCGGCGTGCTCGATCACTTGCGAGGCCAAGGTTCGATCATTGGTGGCCAACAGGTCGATGCCTGGGAAATCTGCGCGCGCGCGGCTCTCGAACGCCGCCGCGTCTGCTTCCGGCGCGCCGATGTAGATGATGCGGGGGTTCGCTGCCATTTCGTGGAACTTGATTGCCGATCAGTACCTGACGTGCGCCCGGCCCTTGAGCCCGAGCATCTGGCGGGCTTCGGCCGGCGTCGCCGGTTCGTGGCCCATCTCCGCCAGGATCCGCCGGATCTTCAGTACCTGCTGCGCATTCGATTCGGCCAACTTGCCGCGTTCGATGAAGATACTATCTTCCAAGCCGACGCGCACATTACCCCCCATCAGCCCCGCCTGCGTGACGAACGGCATTTGATGGCGCCCGGCGGCAAGCACCGACCACTGAAAATTCGCCGCTCCAAACAGCCGATCCGCGGTGCGTTTCATGAACATGAGATTGTCGAGCTCCGCGCCGATTCCGCCGAGAATGCCGAA
>CAYRAC010000680.1:1542-2770 GCA_964422045.1 uncultured Steroidobacteraceae bacterium | reverse complement strand
CCTCGGGGAAGTGGAACTTGCCCGCTATCGCGCGCTCGAGGCCATGCTCAAGGACCCGAACTTGGCCTCGCCCGATCCGGCCCGCGCAAAACATGTGCCGAAGGATCAGGCGGAGTTCTTGGCGGCTTACGAGTCGCGCTTGCAAGAAATTGTCGACTTCCTGAAGACCAATCGCCTCGTGACCATTCCGAGCTACCTCGGCCCGTTCCAGATTCGTCAGCTTCCGGAAGCCTTCAAACCCACCGCGCCCGGTGGCTTCATGAATCCGCCGGGCATCTACGACCAAGACCCGGGCGGTTTCTACTACATCCCGACGTACAACCCGAAGAGCGCGAACTTCTACATCCGCGCGGCGATCGAAGATCCGCGTCCCATCCTGGGACATGAGGGCATCCCCGGCCACTTTCTGCAGCTCTCAATCGCCAATCACCTGGCGGATGAGATCCGCCGCCAACACGGTGACAGCGTATTCGTGGAAGGTTGGGCGCTGTACGGTGAGGAAATGATGCTGCGCGAGGGTTTGTATCCGGAGAACTCCGCGGCCCAGGGCCAGGTGCTGCGCCTCGCCCGCTATCGCGCCGCACGCATCGGCGTCGATGTGAACTTGCAGACCGGCCGCTGGACCTTTGATCAGGCGGTGCAGTATTTCAAGGAAGCCGGCGGTCTCGACGAGGAAGCCGCCAAGGGCGAAGCGGCCGGTGCCGCCTCCGAGCCGTCTCAAAAAATCTGCTACATCACCGGCAAGTGGCAGATCATGCGGCTGCTCGGCCGCTATCGCGACAGCCAGGGCGCAAATTTCCGCCTCGGAGCGTTTCACGACCAGCTGATCAGCTACGGATCTCTGCCCCTGTCGGTGATCGAATGGCTCATGTTCGATGACGAGTCGTCGGTGCGCAAGGCGCTGCAATGAGCGCTCGATGGTTCATGACGACCGTCGCGCGTCGAGTGCCGATAGCCACCGATGGCCCGGCTCGCTGATCGCGAGCGCATCTCGCAGCCACTCGCAGGCCGCAAGATCGAGCTGCGGCGCAACGTGCGCGAAATCCGCCTCATCCTGTGGCCGCGCGCGAGCCGACTTGTAGAGCAGCTGCACTTCGGGCGCGAGGTAGGGAATTCCCTGCGGATCACGCCGCACGGTCACTTCCAGAGGACGCTGAATCCGGGATTCGCGACGGTAGACCCAGCGCCCCGCATCGGACTCGTCGAGCATCAACTCGAGCGTCCATTC
>CAYRAC010000680.1:0-1442 GCA_964422045.1 uncultured Steroidobacteraceae bacterium | reverse complement strand
TCAGGAGAGAAAATATGATTCGCCTCACCCAAGGTCTTTGTGCCACCGCCGCGCTACTCGCTGTATCGACGCTCACGACCGCTGCTTATGCCGACGGACGTGACTGGAACGACGGGCCCGTCTCCACGGTCACCTCGATTCGCACCGTGGATGGGCGTTTCGATGACTACATGCATTTTCTTGCGACGACTTATAAGAAGCAGCAGGAGGCCGCCAAGAAGGCCGGGGTCATCATCGCTTACAAAATATTCGTGATCGAAGCGCGCGGACCCAACGATCCCGACGTCCTATTGGTCAACGAATACAAGAATTGGGCCGCGCTCGACCATCTCGGCAGCAAGTTCGACGCGGTGAGCGCCGAGGTCGAAGGCTCGGTGGACAAGGCCAACCAGTCGCAAGTGGACCGCGCCAAGATTCGAACTTTCTTGGGCTCGCGGACTCAGCAGGAAGCGCTGCTCAAGTAACGGCGCATCAGCGGCGGGCGGATTGGGAAATCCGCCCGCTCACCCTTTGCGCACCACATTCGACAGCCGCACGCTCACGCGTACGAGCGTACCGCCGGCGGTGCGGCGCGTGATCTCGAAGGTCGCGCCGATGACCCTGGCGCGATACTCCATCAAGCGCAGTCCAAAGCCGTTGTCCGAGCCGGCGCCCTGGCCATACCCGACGCCATCGTCCAGCACTTCGAGCACCAGATGATCGTCGAGCACGTGCAATCGCACGTCGATCCGCGAACACGACCCATGGCGAATGGAGTTTTGCACCGCCTCGCGCGCGATCCGATAGATGTGGTCGGCGGGCAATTCGTCGATCATCAAATCGTCGAGCAAAGGATCGACCGCGACCGTCAGGGGCGGCTTGTTGCCTGTTTCTCTGACGAGCCGATGCAACGCGTCGCACAGCGATCCGCGCACCACATAGATCGGCGACAGGCCGCGCGCCAGATCGCGCGTGCCGCGGATGGCATCCGCGACGTGACCGACGATCGTGCGCAACTGCTGTTGCGCCACGCCCAAGTTCGGCAACTTCGTCAGGCCTTGTAGCATCAGCGCGATTCCCGAGAGCTCTTGTCCGAGCCCGTCGTGGATATCCCCGGCGAGGCGCAGACGCTCATGGTTGGCTGCGGTCAGCACATCGCGCTCGAGCGCCCGCTGTTCGGATATGTCGGATATCGTCAGCGTCAGTCCGTCGATATGCACGTTCGCGAGCCGATTGGCACCGTGCAGCTTCAGAATACGCGGCGGCTGTGCCGGCGATTCGAGGACCAGCTCGAGCGCCGCCGGCGGCACCGGGTCCGCGATGACCCGCCCGAGGAAACGCTCGAAGGTTGCGGCATGATCCGCGCCAAACAAGGTGGCGGCGCGCGTACCGACGAGGCTCGAAGGCGCAACACCGATCGTGAGCTCCGTTGCCGGACTCGCGAACGCGATGATCCCGCGCGC
>CAYRAC010000679.1:0-2772 GCA_964422045.1 uncultured Steroidobacteraceae bacterium | reverse complement strand
GCAGCACCCCCATTTCGCGCAGCACCGAAATGGTCACGAGATCGACGACGAAAATATCGGCGCCGAAGCGGCTCAGCTGCTGCGCGCCGAGATACGCCACGATGACGCTGATCAGAAAGGCGATCAGCGACACGATTGGGATCGCGGTGATGCCGGTTTCGTAAATATGCCGGGTCACCGACGACAAGCGCAATGCCCGTGGCCGGGAGAACGCCGCGCCGAGGACCGTGACGATGCGGCCGAAAAACCCCAGCACGGCGCGCGCTTCGCTGCCCTGTAGCACCGCCCATCGTCCCAGATTCCCGACGGACGTCTCGATACCCGGGTGCAGGTACGGTGCGGCCTGCGCCGCGTGTTGCTGCGCCTTGAGTTTCTGCAGCAATTCCAAAAAGTGCGGCGGCGCGCCGGCGTGCTGCACGTTCAAGCGCTGGCTGCCGATCTCGCCCAGGCGCATCAGCAGAGCCCACACCGGACCGATCCCGGGCAGTTGCGCGTGCGACCAATCGCAGATCAGCGTGCCGTGCAGCGTGCCGGGCAGGCTCTTGAGCTGCACCTCGACCTGTGCGATCGACGCCAATGACCAGTCGCCGTTCAGGTGTAGATGCCAATCCTCGCCGGCTCCTTCGAGCTCGAGGACCGTCATACTTTGACTCATCGCTATATGCTAGCAGGCAATCGGAGGCCGCGATGCATAACGATCCACTGCTGCAAATCCTGATCCTGCTGTTCGCTTCCGTGTGCGTGGTGGCGGCAGTTCGCAAGCTGAAATTGCCTGCGATACTCGGCTATCTCGCGGTCGGCATGTTGCTCGGGCCGCACGCACTCGCGCTGGCGGTCGACAACGACACGACGCGTCTTCTGGCGGACTTCGGCGTGGTCTTCCTGGTGTTCACCTTGGGACTGGAATTTTCGCTGCCGCGGCTGGTCGCGATGCGCTGGGAAGTGCTCGGCGTCGGCGGTGCGCAGGTTGTGGTCACGAGCGGCGCGGTCGCAGCGGGCGCCGTCATGCTGTTCAACATCAACCCCGCCGTGGCGCTGGTGATCGGCGGCGCGGTCGCCATGTCATCGACCGCAATCATCATTTCGCAGCTCACCGAGCAGTCGGAGAACAACCGCACGCACGGCCGCCTTGCGGTGGCGATATGCCTGTTTCAGGATTTGAGCTTTCCGCTGTTCCTCGCCTTGGTTTCGGTGCTGAGCGGCGCCGGACCATCGGTCGACGCCGCGCACATCGTGAGCGCCGTCGGCATCGCGGGGCTCGCCCTGCTGCTGGTGCTTGCCGCCGGACGCTGGTTGCTGCGGCCGCTGTTCCTGCTGATCGCCTCGGTGCGCTCGGCCGAGCTGTTTTCACTGGCCGTGCTGCTGGCGGTGCTGGCCTCGGCCTGGGCGACTCACGCAGTAGGGCTGTCGCTCGCGCTCGGCGCTTTTCTCGCCGGCATGATGCTCGCGGAGACCGAATTTCGCCACCAGATCGAAGCGACGATCCGTTCCTATCGCGAGGTATTGCTCGGCCTTTTTTTCATCACCGTCGGCATGCTGCTCGACGTCGGCTTGCTGCTGCGCCATTTTCCCTTGGTGGCGGCGACGCTGATCGGCATGCTGCTGCTCAAAGCTGCGGTGGTTACGGTCGCCGCCGAGCCCGCGACCAAGAGCTGGTTCAAAGCGCTGCGCACCGGCGTCATCGTCAGCCAGGGAGGCGAGTTTGGCTTCGCGCTGCTGACGCTGCTGCTGCGCCGCGAATTGCTCGATCCGGGCGTGGTGCAGCCGCTGCTCGCCGCCACCGTTCTCAGCATGGTTCTGTCGCCGCTGCTCATCAAGCACAATCGCCGCATCACGCGCGCGCTGCTGAGCGAGTCCGGACCGCCCGACAGCGCGGCGATGCGCGAAACCCAGGCGACCCTGGCGGTCGCCGAACGCGATCACGTCGTGATCTGCGGCTTTGGCCGCGTCGGCCAGAATATCGCCCGGGTGCTCGAACAAACCGGCTTCGAGTTCATTGCCCTGGAACTCGATGCCTTCCGCATACGCGCCGGCCGGCAGGCCGGCGATCCGGTCATCTACGGCGATGCCGGCCAGGTCAAAGTGTTGGAGAACGTCGGCGTCGCGCATGCGAGCTGCGTGGTCATCACATTTGCCAACCCCGATGTGGCGTTGCGAATCCTGCGGGCGGTGCGCGAGCTGCGCGCGGATGTGCCGATTCTGGTGCGCACGCAGGACGACACCAAGCTCGAACAATTGCAATCGGCCGGCGCAACCGAAGTGGTACCGGAAACCTTCGAGGCCAGTCTCATGCTGTTATCGCACTTGCTGCTGTTGTTGAAGTTGCCGGTGGCGCGCGTGATCCGCACGGTCAACGACATTCGCAGCCATCGCTACAGCATGTTGCGACAGTACTTTCGCGCCGCCGATGCGGAACATCTCGACGCCAGCCACGCGTTTCGCGAAGAACTTCACAGCGTCGTCCTGCCGCCGCACGCGTGGGCGGTGGGGCGCAGCATCACCGAGTTGACTGCCCGCGGATCGCGGGCGACGGTGAGCGCCGTGCGCCGCGACGGCATCGTCGGGCGCGAGCCGGGTGCCGACACTATGTTCAAAGAGGGCGACGTGGTGGTGGTCTGCGGCACCCCGGAAGCGGTTGAACACGCTGAAACGCTGCTCTTGATGGGCTGAAAAAAATTGCCCTTTACAGCGACCGCGCATCCATCGCATAGTAGCGATGCTGTTCAAGGGCAAACCCGCCGAAAGGTGGGGACGCAAAACCACCGGTCTAAG
>CAYRAC010000678.1:0-2776 GCA_964422045.1 uncultured Steroidobacteraceae bacterium | reverse complement strand
TGCACATCGCCGGTGGGACCGTTGCGCTGCTTGGCGATGATGATGTCGGCGATGCCCTTGCGCGTCGTGTTCGGATCGTAGAATTCTTCGCGATAGATCAAGAAAATCACGTCCGCATCCTGTTCGAGGCTGCCGGACTCACGCAGATCCGACATCACCGGCTTTTTCTCCACGCGCTGCTCGACGCCGCGATTGAGCTGCGACAATGCGATCACCGGTACCTTCAGCTCCTTGGCGAGGGCCTTCAGAGATCGCGAGATCTCCGCGATCTCGGTCGCCCGATTCTCCTTGGTGCCGGCGACTTGCATCAGCTGCAGGTAATCCACGACGATCAAGTCAAGGCCGCGCTCGCGCTTCAAACGGCGGGCGCGGGCGCGAATTTCGGTCGGCGTCAGCGCCGGTGTTTCGTCGACGTAGATATTCGCGCCACTCAACTGCGTCATCGCCGAATCGATGCGCGGCCAATCATCCTCGTGCAATCGCCCGGATCGCAGGTGCCCTTGATTGATGCGCCCGAGCGAGGAAATCATGCGCATGGTGAGCGATTCGGCGGACATCTCCATGCTGAAGATCGCCGCCGACTTATTGGAGCCGAGAGCGGCATTCTCCGCCATGTTCACGGCGAGCGTGGTTTTTCCCATCGAGGGCCGCCCGGCGACGATGATCAAATCGCCGGCCTGCAGGCCCGAGGTCATTTCATCGATCTGCTTGAAGCCGGTCGATATTCCGGTCATCTTGCCGTCCGAGTGGTACAGCTCGTCGATGCGATTGACGACTTCCGGCAAAATGCTCTTGACGGTTCTGAATCCTATTTTGCCGCGCGAGCCCGCCTCGGCGATTTCGAACACCGAGCGCTCCGCATCGTCGACGATTTCACGCGCCTCGCGACCTTCGGGTTCGAGTGCCTCGCTGACGATGCGGTTGCCGGCCGTGATGAGTTGCCGTAGCACCGAGCGCTCGCGCACGATATCCGCATAGGCCCGAATATTGGCGGTGGTCGGCGTATCGCGCGCCAGCGATCCCAGGTACGCGAGGCCGCCGACCTGATCGAGCACGCCCTGGCTTTCCAAGTGGCCCGACAAGGTCACCGCGTCGCAGGGTTGGTTGCGCTCGATGAGCGCGGCGACCGCCTCGAAAACCAGCCGATGGTCGTGCCGATAAAAATCCTGGGCCACGATGCGATCGGCGATTTGGTCCCACGCCGCGGAATCGAGCATCAGGCCGCCGAGCACCGATTGCTCCGCCTCGATGGAATGCGGCGGCAGGCGTATGCCGTCGCTGGGACCCAAGGATCGATTGCCGACACCAGCCATGCGTAACCCCAAGGGCCCGCGCTTGCCGGCCGTTACTCTTCGGCGACGATAGTGACCGTCAGGGTCACATCAACGTCAGTATGCAGATGCAACTGTACCTGATGTTCTCCGGTGACGCGGATCGGTCCGGTCGGCATGCGCACTTCGCTGCGGCTGATCGGATGACCTGCTTGGACGGCGGCCTCGGCGATATCGGCGGTGCCGATGGAGCCGAATAACTTGCCCTCGGCACCCGCCTTGGCCTTCAACTCCAATTTGAAGTTCTCGAACTTAAGGGCGCGCGCTTGCGCGGCGGCGAGTTCATGATTCGCCTTGGCTTCGAGTTCGTGGCGCTGCGCTTCGAACTTCGCGATATTGGCGGCGGTGGCCATGGTGGCGCGGCCGGTGGGCACCAAGAAGTTGCGCGCGTAGCCCGACTTCACCTTGACGCGATCGCCGATCTGGCCGAGGTTCGCGACCTTCTGCAACAGTATGATATCCATGTGAACCCGCCGGGTTAGTGCTGATCGGTGTACGGCAGCAAAGCCAGGAAGCGCGCACGCCGGATGGCGAGCTGCAGCTGGCGCTGGTAGTGAGCGCGCGTGCCCGTGATGCGGCTCGGAACAATCTTGCCGGTCTCGGTGATGTAGCTCTTGAGCGTGGTCAGATCCTTATAGTCGATCTGCTTGACGTCGTCGGCCGTGAAACGGCAGAACTTCTTGCGGCGGAAAAAACGTGCCATGTCTGTCTCCTATATTCCGTGCGGACTAGCGCGCGCCCATCGGCATGTCATCGTCATCGCCGTCGTCGCCGAAATCATCGTGGCGGCGGGCGTTTTCATCCGGCGCGCGCGCCATGGGCGAGGGCTCGGTGACGGCTTCATCCATCTTCACCACCAGATTGCGCAGTACCGCATCGCTGAAGCGGAACGAACCGGTGAGCTCCGCCAGCGTCTTCTGGTCGCATTCGATATTGAGCAGAATGTAATGCGCCTTGTGAACCTTGGCGATGGGAAAGGTCAGCTGCCGCCGGCCCCAATCCTCGAAACGATGCACCGCGCCGCCGCCGGCACTGATCATGCCTTTGTAGCGATCGACCATCGCAGGAACTTGCTCGCTCTGATCCGGATGGACCAGGAGCACGATCTCATAATGCCGCATTGTAGGCTCCCTACGGTTTACGCCTCCCGTTGCGAGCGGTGAGGCAAGGAGTGAGGCCGGTCAGCCGGCGAAAAAGAGCGCGAAGGATACTCGTTGGGGCGGGTGGCGGTCAAATCGAGCGCTGCCGGCGCGCCTCGAACAGTGCAATCCCGGCGGCCACGGATACATTCAGGGACTGCACCTGGCCGGCCATGGGGATGCGAACCAGGAAGTCGCAGCGCTCGCGGGTGAGGCGCCGCAGGCCTCCGCCCTCGGCTCCGAGCACCAGGGCGAGCGGGCGATTCAAATCCGCCGCATACAGAGTCTGCACAGCCTCGGCATCGG
>CAYRAC010000677.1:2156-2777 GCA_964422045.1 uncultured Steroidobacteraceae bacterium | reverse complement strand
CCACCACGCATCCCGCCGGCCTGATATTGTTCTCCTCCAAGTCGCGGATCAGACCGCGCACGCCGATACAGCCGACTTCTTCGTCGTAGCTCAGTGAATAGTGAAGCGGCGCATCGAGCCGGTTGTCATTCAACGCGGCAACGAACTTGGGCGCTTGCGCCAAAATAATGCCGATGAATCCTTTCATGTCCGCAGATCCGCGTGCAAATAATTTGCCGTCGCGTTCGCTGCAGAGAAAGGGGTCCGTATCCCAGGCCTGACCGTCCACCGGGACAACGTCGGTATGCCCCGAGAGAATCAGACCGGGTTTCTTCGAATCCCCCAGAGTCGCGAAGAGATTCGCCTTCTTGCCGGTGGCATCGTAAGTCAAGCGAGTCGTGGCGCCGAAGCCGCGCAGGTAATCGCGGACCCATTCGATCAAGCCGAGGTTCGAATCGCGCGACACGGTATTGAAACCGATCAGCCGCTCGATCATGGCGCGCGACGCCGCACTGGGCCGTTCTGTACTCACTGTTCTCTCTCGCGATCAAACACTTACTTTACATCAGCCCTCGCCCCGCCGGTGGCCGCGAATGGGCCGGATGCCGAGCCTGGCACTACATTACATTAAGAGTGAGATTT
>CAYRAC010000677.1:0-2146 GCA_964422045.1 uncultured Steroidobacteraceae bacterium | reverse complement strand
TTTATTTTATAACTGGTTAATATCGTTAATCTTTACTCCATTCAGGTCCGAGCTTGTCAAGCATCCGCTTGAGCGCAAAATGACGGTAACTTTGCAGGCTCAAGGCCTTAATCTCCGACCAGTCGCAAGCGCTGCCGACCTCGAGCGCGATCCAGCCGTTGTGGCCCATGTAGGGCGGGACGTGATATCGAGCATCCGCAACGAGCAGACCCTGCTGATCGACGCCCACCCAAAAACACAGCGTCAGGCGCCGGCCGTCATGCCGCGCCAATGCAAAGGTCTTCTTGCCGGCTTGCCAAGCGGGGTGGCCGAATTGGCGCTCCTCGTGCGTCTCGGGAAGCGCCAGGCAAATCTTGCGCAGGGACTTGAGTATTTTAAGGGCCCGCGGCGATTGCAGCGGATCTATTTGGCTGGCGGATAGCGGCTTGGCCGGCGCGGTGAGCGTCGGCGTGCTGCCGATGCGCGCGCGCAGATCGCGCGGCGCGACCTTTTCGTATGCTTCGCGCACCAGCGCCGCGATTCGTTTCCAGGCAATGCCCTTGTCGAGTTCGACGCCGAGCCAGCCCCGCGGACCGACGTAGGGCGGAATGAAGAATTGTTTGGGCTCGCCCTTCACATGCGTTTCCTGCGAACCCGGCGGCGCGTTGAGCCACAAGGCGACGCGCCCGTCGCCGTGATGGTTGACCACGAAGCTTGCGAACGTCTTGCCGCGAACCCGGAAATTCGCAGAGCCGTGCGACACGAACTCCTCGGCCTCCGGCAGCCATAGACAGGCATCGCGAACCGCCTGATGCACATCGCCCGCCACACCATCCCCCGCCTCAAGTCGTGCTGATTTGCAGATGCTACAGTGAGCACGTGCAAATCACGAGCAATCCGCCGAAACGAAATTTGCTGCTGTTGAGCGGGCTGTTGTGCGACGAGACCGTGTGGGCCGATATCCCCGAGCGGCTCGCCGATCTCGCGACGGTGCGGGTCATCTCGTTTGGCGGATTCTCGACCCTCAAGGCGATGGCCGAGCACGCGTTGCGCGCGGCTCCCGATCGCTTCGCGTTGGCGGGGCATTCGATGGGCGGACGGGTCGCGCTCGAAGTGTTGCGTTCGGCGCCCCGCCGGGTCTGCGGCATTGCATTGCTCAACACCGGCGTTCACGCGGTTCGCGACGGCGAACCGCAAAGCCGCAGCCGATTGCTGCGCATCGCCTACGAACAGGGCATGGCGGCGCTTGCGGCGGAATGGCTGCCGCCGCTGCTGGCAGGCGGCGCTCGAGCGTCGGAGCTGATGCCGCGCCTGAGGGCGATGATTGGCCGTTCGACACCCGAATCGTACGCCGGTCAAATCAAGGCGCTGCTGACGCGGCCCGAAGCGCTGTCGCTACTGCCGAGAATTGACGTGCCGACCTTGCTGCTCAGCGGCAGTGATGACACCTGGTCGCCCATCTCGCAGCACGAGACCATGCGCCGCAGGATTCCGCACGCCACGCTGTTCGAGATCCATGGAGCCGGCCATATGGCGCCTTGCGAGCGGCCCGACGCGGTGGCGGTGGCGCTGCGCGAATGGCTGCTCAAGACTTGATCCTGGGCGTGCGCGACCCTGGCGCCGGCGCTTTAGCCGCCGTCGGAGATGAGTGTGCCGCCGTCGACGACGATGTTTTGACCGGTAATGAATGCCCCGGCGCGGCTGGCAAGCAGTACCGCGAGCCCTGCTACCTCATGCACCTCACCCACTCGGCGCAGCGGCGTCATCGCCAAGCGGCGCTGCATGAAGGCGGCATCGGCCATGAGCCCGGTCGACAGCGGCGTGCGAATGAGCCCTGGCGATATGGCGTTGACGCGCACGCCATGGGGCCCCCACTCCACGGCCAGGTTGCGCGCGAGTTGCGCGAGCGCCGCCTTGCTGAGTCCATACAAACCGATGGATGTGTTGCCGCGCAGTCCCGCAATGCTCGACATCAGGATGACCGACCCGGAGCCGCGCGCCGCCATCGCGGGAATGAGCGCTTGGCACAAGCGCGCGGCACCGCGCAAGTTGACATCGAACACCCGCTGCCAGGCCGCATCGTCGACGGCGCCGCTGGGTCCGCTTGGACCGGCGACTCCGGCGTTGCAAACCAGCACGTCGATGCGCCCGCGCCAAGCGTTGCCTG
>CAYRAC010000676.1:0-2785 GCA_964422045.1 uncultured Steroidobacteraceae bacterium | reverse complement strand
ATTTCATCGACCTCGACCATCATCCGCGTCACTGCGCAAGAGGCCGGCGTGTTCACCATTCCAGGCCCCACGCCCAAATCGCCGCCGCTCGTGCTGCGCGTCAATCCGAGCAACGGCGCAGGACCCTCTCTATCGAACCCCGCGGCGCCCGGCGTCAATCCGCTCACCTCCGGCGCATTGGAGGCCAATGGCATTCATTTGACGCCCGACGGTTCGGCGTACGTACGCCTCGAAGTGCCCAAGCATGAGTTATATGTCGGCGAAAGCGTGCCGGCGGAAATCCAGGTCGGCATGCGCGATGGCTTCGCCTCCTCGATCAACGGCTTGCCGAAACTCAACAGCAGCGACTTCACACTCAACAGTTTGTCGTTTCAGCCCGAACGCTCCGCGAAAGTGATCGATGGCAAACCATTCACCGTCTATTCGTGGCACAGCCTTCTCTCGGCCATCAAACCGGGCAGCTACTCGCTCACGTTCGAGGCCCCGGTCACGGTGCGCATCCGCACCCAGCCGCGGCGCGACTCGATCTTGGACGATCTGTTGGGCGACCCGTTCATGCAGAACCTGTTCGGCGCGAGTGTCACCAAGAACCTCACCGTGACGAGTCCCGGTGCCGCGTTCACCGTCCTGCCCCTGCCGGCCGAGGGCAAGCCCGCGGATTTCGGCGGTGCCGTGGGCTCGTTCAAGATCAGCAGCGAGGTATCTTCGGCCACCAATACGGCCGGCGACCCACTGACGCTGCGGCTGCATGTCAACGGCAGCGGCACTTTCGATCGCGTGCAGAGCACCATGCTCGCCGCCGACGCCGAGTGGAAAACGTATCAAAGCAAATCGAGCTTCAGTCAGTCCGATCCCGCGGGTTTTCGCGGCGAAAAAACTTTCGAGCAGCCGATCATCGCATCCCACCCCGGCGTGCAAACCATTCCGCCGCTGTCCTTCAGCTATTTCGATCCGAGCACGCGCCATTACGAAACGACCAGGAGCGCGCCGCTGCGCGTGACGGTGTCTCCCTCGGCCGCCGACAGCGCCGCCGCGCCGCCACCCGCGCTCGCGAACGGAATGGCCAACGCGCCGGGTACAGCCGCAGCGCAACAGCGCGGCGGTCTCGCCCCCGATCATCCCGCCACGGCGGCGCGCACCGATTCGTTGGTTCCCTTGTACTTGCGGCCGCCGTTCTTCGGCGCACAATCCGCTCTCGCGCTCCTGTTCGCCGGCGGCTGGATCGCGCTGCGCCGTCGGGCACGAAATGCGCGCGATTTACGGCGCCAGCGCGAGCGCGTAAGGCGCGAGGCCGCCGGGCAGCGGCTGCAGCAAATGGCCGCGGCCGCCGGCGCCGGCAACACCGCAATGTTTTTCAATTCGGCGCGCGGCGCGCTTCAACAGGTCTTGAGCATGGATTGGCAGATGGAGCCTGAACAGGTCACGACAGGCGAAGTCGAGGCACGGCTCGGGCCGGAAGAGCAAGCCATTCGACAGCTCTTCGCACTGACCGATGAGGCCAACTATTCCGGCGGCACGCCGCGCGCCGCCGACTTCGCGCGCTGGACCGACATCGTGAATCGGCGAATACAGGGACAGACCCCATGAAGCGCGTCGTGGCAGGCACCCTGTGGGCGGCACTCTTGGTGTGTCAACTGGCGCGAGCCGATGCGCCGCCCACCCCGCCGGCCGCACCTGGCCCGCCGGTGGGCGGAGCGCAGCCGCAGGAGCCAGCCGAAGCTCAGGCTCAGGCGGACGCAGCAGCATCGTTGGCGCCGGGGTACTCCGCTGCCGCGCTCTACAATTCGGCCAATACTTACGCGCGGGCTGGAAAGCCCGGTCTGGCAGTTCTCCTCTATGAGCGAGCAAAATTATTGGATCCCACCGATCCTGACATCGAGGCGAATTTAAATCGCGTGCGCCAATCCGCGGCGTTGCCGCCGCAGTCTTCGAGCGTGCTCACTCGATTGGCCCACGCGATCCCACCCAAGGCCGTCGCATGGCTCGGGTTCGTTGGTTTGCTGATTGCGGGCGCGAGCCTGTTGTCACGCGAGCTCGTTCCCAAGCATGGCGGCAAGCTCCTCGCCGCGGCTCTGGTCGGGTTGTGCCTGCTCGGCATCACGTTGAGCTGCGCTTTCGTCGTGTGGCCGACGCTGCACGAGGCGGTGGTCGTCGGTCATTCCGTGCCGGTGCGCGTCTCGCCTACGCTGATCGAAGAACCCCTCTTCGTGCTTCCCGAAGCGGACATCGTCAGCGTGAATGCCGAACATGACGGCTTCATGCTCGTCAGAAATAGTGCGGGCCGCACGGGGTGGGCACCGGATGCAAATCTCGCGCTTATCGTGCCGAAG
This sequence comes from uncultured Steroidobacteraceae bacterium, assembly GCA_964422045.1. Lineage (GTDB taxonomy): Bacteria > Pseudomonadota > Gammaproteobacteria > Steroidobacterales > Steroidobacteraceae > Bog-1198. Next base: position 455 of record CAYRAC010000676.1, on the reverse strand, counting down.
CGCTAGGTCGCTTGCGAGCGCAATGCTGCCGGCACAGCGCCGGATGTGATCAAATTCATTGCATGAACACGTTGTTGTGGGTCCTGCAAGTCCTCGCCGCGCTTTTGTATGCTCGGCCTCCTCATGGCGTTCGTCATGTACGGCCGAATGGTTCTCATGCCAATCTCTTGAGCGGCGCGCCTCCCGAATGCGAATCGCGTGGTCAGGGCCGACCGCCATCGGCCCACGGTATTCCACGATGCCGACGGCCCAGCCATCAGGCACAATGACCTCTATGAGCGAACATCATCATCCTCTCACGCCAGCCGAGCTGCTCTCCTACATGCGCGCCCAGCCCTGGGCGATTGAGGCGAGTGTCACACCCGAAGGTGGCCCGCAGGCGGCAGTGATCGGCGTCGCGATCACGGACCGCTGGGAACTTCTGTTCGATACCGTGACCCAGTCGCGCAAGCATC
>CAYRAC010000675.1:0-2792 GCA_964422045.1 uncultured Steroidobacteraceae bacterium | reverse complement strand
CTGGTTCCGACGAGCTCAATTACCTTATAGACATTTTCTGACATGACCATCTCCCCACAAGATTAACGGTAACGCGCGGCCTGACCATACTATTCCAAATTCGCGCTCCTCGATATCGCTCCCATCAGTCACTGGCCGCGGCGCAGCGTGCCCCACAGGATTCGCGCACGATGAGTTCGCAGTTGAGCCGGGTTTCACAAGCGGGAAGATCAGGACGTGCAATTCTTTGCAACATGACATGCAGTGCCACATCGCCGATTTGCCGGGTAGGCTGCCTGAGCGTGGTCAAGGGCACCGGCAGCAGCCGTGCGTATTCGACATCATCGATGCCCACGATGCGCACATCGCCGGGCACCCGGCGACCAAAGCGGCGCAGTGCATGCATGACGCCCCCCGCCGTACGGTCGTTCGCACACACAATGCCATCCGGACGACTCGCGCTGAGAAAATCGCGGATCGCCGTCTCATCGGTCGCGTCACCGCGATGCACCGAGCTGCGCTCGAACGCGGCGTTCGCGGCATACAGGGCATCGCGATAGCCCGCCTCGCGGGCGTCGGTGGTGGATGCACCATCCTTGCGCCCGATAAATACGATGCGCCGACAGCCATGGCGCAATAGATGATCAGTGACGACGAAGCCCGCGCTGCGGTTGTCGATGCCGACGAGATCGTAGGCACTCGGGCGTGGGTAGGGCAGGATAGATCGATCGAGCAGCACCACGGGAATGTCCGCCTCATCCAATGCAGCCACGATTTGCTGGTTCAATTCGTTGGACGAGGGCTCGGTCGAGAGCGGCGCAAAGAAAACGCCGGAAACACCGCGCTCAATATATTGGCGACACGCCTGCCACGCGGCGCCAGCCTTGGAGACGCCCGGCGAGCCGCCAGCGTTTCCCCACAACAGCGCATGGCCGTGTGCGAGCGGCGAGGCCATGATTCCCTGACATAGCGGCTCGAAAATATCAGTCTCGCCGAGCTCCGGGATGATGAGGCCAAAGGACAGCGCTTGCGGTCGCGGCGGCTGGCGCACGAAGGATCCCGAGCCCGCGCGCCGCTCGATCAGCCCCGCCAGCTGTAGGTCTTTCACCGCCCGGCCCACCGTAATTCGCGACACGCCGAACTGTCGGACGAGCGTCGCCTCACTCGGCATCCTCATGCCGGGCGCCCATTTTCCCGATTCGATTTCCCGCAGCAACGCGGTCTTGACCTGCAAATACTTATAGTCGTGTGACTTGTTCATGACATTTGACATAGCAGCTTTATGCTGTCGAGATACTTAAGTTAACGTGGTGTTTAGATACTTTCACGTCGAATGTGTAGGCCCTTTCGCGACTCCATGCTAGGGTATCAGGGCAAAGTTGTTATATCCACTTTGTGAGGAGTATAGCCGTGAGCAACTTGATGTCTAAGCACTTTCTAATGGCCTCGGACTTCGATCAGACGCTGAGTTTCAATGACTCCGGGCTGGTCTTGGCCGAAATCCTCGGTGTGAAGAATTTTGAGCAGAAAGTCGCCGGTCTCGCGCAAAGCAATCTAGTGCAGCAGGGCGGCGAACTCGCCTATCTGATCCGTCACGACCCAGAGTTTCGCGGTGTACGCCGCGAGCACTTGGAAGAGACCGGTCGCCGGGTCCGATTGAAGGGAGCGATCAAGCCCTTGGTCGACTTCCTGGAGCAGGGGTTGAGCGGCTACCACTTTTCGTTCTTCGTCATATCGGCAGCCCCCAAAGAAGTCGTGGTGGCCGCCTTGGACGGAATCGTTCCGCAGGACCATATATTCGGGACCGAGCTCAATTACGATCCGCACTCCGGCGAAGTGCGATCGGTGATGCGCGTGCCCGCAGGTTACGGCAAGGTCGCAGTTCTCGAAGAACTCGAGCGCCGTCTGGGTATCGCGCCGGATCGCACGATTTACGTCGGCGACGGCAGTTCCGACGTGCACGTCATGTTGCATGTCAATAATCGGGATGGCTTCACCATCGCCGTTTCTGAAAATCTACAACTGGCACGCATCGCCAAGAGCACGGTGCTGAGCGATCACGCGTTCAGCGTTCTGGTGCCCGTGCTCGATCAACTGTTGGGTTGGCGCATCGGGCAGATTCGCGCGCTGTTCGAAGCGCATGGCTTGACGTTGCACGAATGGGAGCGGGCGCGAACCGACCGTGTGCTGATCGGCGAAACTGTGCTGCCCGCCCCTGCGGTCGCCTGAAGCGCGTGTCGCGATTTCCCACTGCGCTGCTGTCGCTCGCCGCCGCGGCGTTTGCGATCGGCACGAGCGAATTTGTCATCATGGGCCTGTTGCCCGATGTCGCCTCGGATCTTAAGGTCAGCATTCCGCAGGCCGGTTTGTTGGTAACCGGATATGCCATGGGCGTCGTGATCGGTGCACCGATTCTAGCCGTGCTGACGGCTAAATTAGCGCCGCGCCCGACGCTCATTTTTCTGGCCCTGCTGTTTGCCTTCGGGAATCTGCTGTGTGCGTTGGCGCCCGACTTTCGCGCGCTGATGATCGCGCGCGTGCTCACGGCCTTGAGCCACGGTACTTTCTTTGGGGTGGGCTCGGTGGTTGCGGCGAATCTCGTGGCCCCGGCGCGGCGCTCGCAGGCAATTGCGCTGATGTTCACCGGCTTGACGTTGGCCAATGTACTCGGCGTGCCCGCGGGTCGGCTGATCGGACATGAGTTTGGCTGGCGTATGAGCTTCTTCGCGGTGGTTGTCATCAGTGTGGGCGCAGTGGCAGCGCTGCTGAGACTCTTGCCGCGGCACATCGCCGCCGAGCGCGGTAGTATCGTC
>CAYRAC010000674.1:0-2794 GCA_964422045.1 uncultured Steroidobacteraceae bacterium | reverse complement strand
AAAGAGCGAATCACGGATGACATGAAGGCGGCGATGCGCTCCGGCGAAAAGCAGCGGCTGGGGGTGATTCGCATGATCACCGCGGCCATCAAGCAACGCGAAGTGGATGAGCGGATCACCCTCGACGACACCCAGGTGTTGAGCGTGCTCGAGAAAATGATCAAGCAGCGCAAAGAGTCGCTGGTGCAATTCCAAGCCGGCAATCGTCAGGACCTGGTCGAGAAGGAGGCAGCGGAAATCACGCTGCTGCAGGGTTATCTGCCGTCCCAATTGAGTGATTCCGAGCTCGACGCGCTGATCGGCGAGGCCATTGCGGCGACCGCTGCCGCCAGCGTCAAGGACATGGGCAAGGTCATGGCCGTCATCAAGGGCAGGGCGCAGGGCCGCGCCGACATGGCCGCCGTCGGGGCGAAAATCAAAGCCAAGCTCGGCGGTTGATCGCAGGCGGTCCATGGCCGGCCGTATCCCACAGCCGTTTATCGACGAAGTCGTCGCGCGCTCCGATATCGTCGAGATCATCAACGCGCGGGTGCCGCTGAAGAAGGCCGGCCGCGAATATAAGTCCTGTTGCCCCTTCCACAGCGAGAAATCACCGTCGTTCTGGGTCAGTCCCGACAAGCAGTTCTACCACTGCTTCGGATGCGGGGCGCATGGCACCGCAATCGGCTTTCTCATGCAATACGAGAAAATGGAATTCTTCGATGCGGTGGCCGACCTCGCGCAGCGCGCGGGACTCGAACTGCCGCGCGAAGCGCAGGCGCCGCGCGATCCGGGCAGCGCCGACCTGCACGAGGTCATGGCGCGCGCTGCGCGCTTTTTCGAGCAGAATCTGGCGGACAACTCGCGCGCCCAGCAGTATGTCGCCGGCCGAGGAATCGACGCGAAAACCAGCGCCCGCTTCGGCTTGGGCTATGCCCCGGATTCATGGGATGCCTTGCTCAACCGCTTTGGCGCCCAGGAAGATGAACGGCGCCAAATTCGCGAGCTTGGCTTGATCATCGAACGCGACACCCGTGGCGGCGAACGCGCTGCCGGGTTTTACGATCGATTCCGCGACCGGCTGATGTTTCCGATTCGCGATTCGCGCGGGCGAGTCATCGGCTTCGGCGGTCGGATCATCGATCAAGGCGAACCGAAGTACCTGAATTCCCCCGAAACGCCTTTGTTTCACAAAGGGCGCGAACTCTACGGGCTGTACGAGGCGCGCCAAGCGCGGGCCGATTTGAAACGCCTGCTGATCGTCGAAGGCTATATGGACGTGGTGCGATTGCATCAAGCGGGTATCACCTATGCGGTGGCGACGCTCGGCACGGCAACGACCCAGGAGCACCTCAACAAAATCTTCAGGCTGACCAGTGAGGTGGTGTTCTGTTTTGACGGCGATCGTGCCGGCCGTCAAGCCGCTTGGCGCGCGCTGGAGAATTCCCTGCCGCTCGCGCGCGACGGACGCGAGCTCAAGTTCATGTTCTTACCGGACGGTCACGACCCCGATACGCTGGTTGGCGCGGAAGGGTCGGAGGCGTTCGAGAGGCGGCTGAGTCAAGCGCTGCCCCTATCCGAATACTTGATCCAACAGCTCGCCGCCGAGGTGGATCTGGAGCATGTCGACGGCCGCGCCAAGCTCAAATCCCTGGCGGCGCCCCTGTTCGCGCGGCTGCCCGAGGGTATCTACCGGGAAATGCTGGCCGACGGCCTGGCCGCGCGCGTCGGCATGCCGGCGGCGACGCTCAAGCGGTCGTTTGCGAGCGGCGAAGCGAAACCCGCCACGCAGCGGCGCGAACCGACTGCCCCACAGCGCGGTCGAATGAGTGCCGGAAGGGGTAATTTGCTGACCCAGGCCATTACCCTGGTTCTGCACCATCCGAGCGCGGCGGCCGCGGTTAAGGATCCGCAAGCGCTGCGCAGCGTCGACAAGGCTGGCGTGGCCGTGCTCGAGGAACTCTTGACCCAGGCGGCGGCGGCGGCGAATCCGACCACGGCACTGCTGCTCGAGCGCTTTCGGGAACTGCCCGAATTTCGGCGTTTGGCGGAACTTGCCATGGCCGAGCCCTTGGTGGCCACCGCCGAGGCGGCCGCCAAGGAGCTGCAAATGGCCGTAGAGAAGTTGCTCGAGGAATACGGTCCGGGCCGCCGAATGGACGAATTATTGCGAAAAGCAGAGGAATTGGGCTTGAATTACGACGAAAAGGCCGAATTAAGTGAACTTCTCAAATTCAAGGGCCGCTCTCGATTGGCCCATTGAGCGGCAAGCATCTGTGGCTTGGAATTGCCTGGAATCGTATACTTGTCGGCTTGCATTTAAATTCTCTAAGTTTCTAACGAGGCGTCCACCTTGATCAAAAAAGCGCCAGCGGGCACAGCGACACAAATCGCGGACGAGCGTCAGTCGCAACTGAAGTTGTTGATCGCGCGCGGCAAGGAGCAGGGCTACCTCACCTACGCTGAAGTCAACGATCATCTGCCGAGCGAGATCGTCGATCCCGAGCAGATCGAAGACATCGTCAACATGATCAACGACATGGGCATTCCGGTGTACGAAAAGGCGCCGGACGCCGAGTCTTTGCTGCTCACCGACGCCACCGCCGCCCCCGACGAGGAGGCCGTGGAAGAAGCCACCGCTGCGCTCGCCAATCTGGACGCCGAATTCGGCCGCACCACCGATCCTGTCCGCATGTATATGCGCGAAATGGGCACAGTGGAATTGTTGACCCGCGAAGGCGAGATTCGCATCGCGAAGCGCATCGAAGAAGGCTTGGAGGCGGTCAAGATCGCGCTCGGCAGCTACCCCGGTACT
>CAYRAC010000673.1:0-2795 GCA_964422045.1 uncultured Steroidobacteraceae bacterium | reverse complement strand
ATGTCGGATCGCGTCAAGTTTCTTCTCACCAGCTTTCGCAAGCAGGCCGCGTAAGGCTTAAGTGAGGGGGCCATGAGCGACGAATCATCGGCGCTCATCCAACTGGGGTTCGTCGGGGCGCCGTTTGGCGTCCGAGGTTGGATCAAGCTACGCTCGCATACCGATCCTCCGGAGCGTCTGCTCGACCATCGACAGTTGACTATTGGCCAGGCAGACGCCTGGCGGAGCTACCGAATTGAAGCCAGCGGCCGCAGCGGCGGTGCGCTGACCGTGAAATTGGCCGGAGTCGAGGACCGCGACCAGGCGCAGGCCCTGCGGGGCGCGCAGGTGTGTGTTGCGCGCAGCGAATTGCCGCCGCGCGATGCCCGGGATTTCTATCGCGCCGACTTGATTGGCTGCGAGGTGGTGAATCTCGATGGCAAGGACTTAGGATCGGTGCGCCACTTCGTGGAAACGCCGGCGCAAGTGCTGATGGTCGTGCGCGGGACCCAGGAATACTGGATTCCGGCCGTTCCGCAACATTTGCGACGCGTCGATTTAGAGGCACGGCGGGTGGTCGTGGACTGGGACGCGTGCGCATTGCCGTCGTGACGTTGTTTCCGGCGATGATTCGCGAGGCACTGACGCACGGCGTGGTCGGGCGGGCGCTCGAGCGCGGCGTGCTTGAGGTCGAGTGTTTCGATCCGCGCGACCATGCGACCGATGTGCATCGCACGGTCGATGATCGCTCGTACGGCGGCGGTCCGGGTATGGTGCTGAAGGTCGAACCGCTGCGCAGCGCCTTGCGTGCTGCGCTCGCGGCTCTGCCGCACGGCAGCCGGCGGGTGTACCTCGGCGCCGACGGCGTCAGGTTCGATCAGGCGCTGGCGCGCGCGGCGTGCAACGGCGCGGGTTTGGTGTTGGTGGCGGGCCGCTATGAGGGTGTGGATGAGCGCTTCATCGAGCGCGAAACCGACGAGCAGTGGTCGATCGGCGACTACGTTGTGTCGGGCGGCGAGCTGCCGGCGCTGGTGGTTATTGATGCAATTGCGCGGCTGATTCCAGGTACGCTGGGCAGTGCGGAATCGGCGCAACAGGAATCGTTCAGCGACGGGCTGGTGGATTGGCCGCATTACACACGGCCCGCTGCCATCGACGGCGCGACGGTTCCAGCGGTATTGATGTCGGGCGATCATGCGGCAATCCGCCGCTGGCGATTGCAGCAGGCGCTGGGCCGGACCTGGCTCAAGCGGCCGGAACTGCTCGAGCGGCGCGGCATGAGTGAGGAAGAGCGGGCGTTGTTGGAAGAATTCAAGAGCGAACGTGCGATGCGCACGGGGCGAACCGAAGACAGTCAAAGGTGAGGGCGATAACTATGAACAAGATCATCCAACAATTGAACGGCGAGCGTGCCACACGCAAGTTGCCGGAATTCAATCCCGGCGACACCGTCGTGGTCCAGGTCAAGGTCGTGGAGGGTGATCGCGAGCGCGTGCAGGCTTACGAAGGCGTGGTCATCGCCAAGAAAAATCGCGGCCTGAATTCTTCGTTCACCGTGCGAAAAATTTCGCACGGCGAAGGCGTGGAGCGCGTGTTCCAAACTTTCAGTCCCTCGATCAGTGAAGTGAGCGTCAAGCGCCGCGGTGCCGTGCGCCGCGCGAAGCTGTACTACTTGCGCGACTTGTCGGGCAAAGCAGCACGCATCGACGAGAAAATCTGACCATCGAGGCTTAAATGGCTGCCGGGTCCCCGCGATTGGGATTTTTTGGTCTGGTCTGGCGAATTCTCGATGGGATCCGCAGGGTCTTACACCTCGTATTGCTGCTCGTCCTCTTCGGCTTCGTGTTGGCCGCGCTGCATACGTCGATTCCGGTCGTGCCGCACTCGGCGGCGTTGTTGATTGCGCCGGAAGGCGAACTCGTCGAACAACTGTCGAATGACACGGTGCGCCGCGCCTTCGGCCAGGCCTCAGGCGGCCCCGCGCCCGAAACCTTGCTGCGCGATGTGATCGATTCCATCAGCGCCGCAAAATCCGATGAGCGCATCAAGCTGATCGTGCTCGATCTCGGCTATTTGAGTACGTCCGGCTTGTCGAAGCTGCAAGAAATCGGCGGCGCATTGCGCGATTTTCGCGCGTCGGGCAAGCGGGTCGTGGCCGCGGCCGACTCGTTGGATCAGACTCAGTACTACCTGGCGGCGCAAGCGGGCGAGGTGTACTTGGATCCGATGGGCCAGGTCTATCTCGATGGCTTCAGCTACTACCGCATGTTTCTGAAGGATGCCCTCGATAAGCTTGCGGTCGACGTGAATGTGTTCCGCGCCGGAACCTTCAAGAGCTATACCGACGAATTCTCGCGCAGCGACATGGCACCGAGCGAGCGCGAGGAGAGTGCCGCGTGGCTGCAGGCCTTGTGGAGCGCCTATACCCAGGATGTCACGCGGGCTCGATCCTTGCCGGCCGGCGCGCTCAACGACTTCGTCGCCGATGAGGCGGCGGCAATGACGGCGGTGAACGGCGATGCCGCCAAATTGGCGCTGCAACGCGGCTTGGTCACAGGACTTAAAAGCCGCCGGCAGATGGCCGAAGAACTCAAGGGGTTGGTGGGCGAGGACTCCGACACTCATTCCTTCAATTCCATTGCGATGAATCAATATCTCAGCGCCGTGCGCGCCAAGCACGTATTGAAATCCAGATCGGATTCCAAACTGGGCATCGTGGTGGCCTCCGGCGAGATTTTAGACGGTCATCAACCGCCCGGTTCAATCGGCGGCGAAAGCACGGCTAATCTTCAATTTTGGGAATGGGGAGGGATTCA
>CAYRAC010000672.1:0-2806 GCA_964422045.1 uncultured Steroidobacteraceae bacterium | reverse complement strand
AAGTCGACCGCGTCAAGAAGTTCGAGAGCGGCGTGATCAGCGACCCGATCACCGTCAATCCCGACATGACGATTCGGCAAGTCATCGAACTCACTCGCGCGAAGAACATTTCCGGGGTGCCGGTGGTGCTCGGTACCAAAGTGGTCGGCATCGTCACGCACCGCGATCTGCGCTTCGAGACCAAGCTCGATGCGCCGGTCTCCTCGGTGATGACGCCGAAAGATCGCCTGATTACCGTGCGCGAGAATGCGCCGAAAGACGAAGTGCTCGCGCTGCTGCACAAACACCGCATCGAGAAGGTGTTGGTGGTGGCCGGCAATCACGAACTCAAGGGCATGATCACGGTCAAGGATTTTCAGAAGGCCACCGAATTTCCAAGCGCCTGCAAGGACAGCGTCGGAAGCCTGCGCGTCGGCGCCGCCGTCGGCACCGCACCCGACACCTTGAAGAGAGTCGCGGCGCTGCGCGAGGCGGGAGTCGACGTCGTGGTGGTCGATACCTCGCATGGGCATTCGCGCGGAGTGCTGGAAACGGTGTCGAAAATCAAGGCGCAGTATTCCGACATACAGGTGATCGGCGGCAATATCGTGACCGCCGAGGCGGCGCTCGATCTCGTCAAGCACGGCGCGGACGGGGTAAAGGTGGGCATCGGGCCGGGATCGATCTGCACGACGCGCGTGATTGCCGGCGTCGGCGTCCCGCAAATCAGCGCAATTTCGCGAGTTGCGAAGGCATTGGAGGGTACCGGGATCCCGGTCATCGGTGACGGCGGAATCCGCTATTCCGGCGATGTCGCCAAGGCGCTCGCGGCGGGCGCGCACTGCGTCATGATCGGCGGAATGTTCGCGGGCACCGAGGAATCTCCGGGTGATGTGGAGCTCTACCAGGGCGGCTCCTATAAGGCATATCGCGGCATGGGATCATTGGGCGCGATGGCTCAGGCGCACGGTTCCAGCGATCGTTATTTCCAAGACACCACGACGGAGCTGGAAAAGCTCGTGCCCGAAGGAATCGAGGGACGCGTGCCGTATAAAGGCAGCCTGGTCGCGATTCTGCATCAGCTGTCGGGCGGCCTGCGCGCCGCCATGGGATACACGGGCAGCAGCAGCATCGAAGAGATGCGCACGCGTCCGCAATTTGTGCGAATAACCAGCGCCGGGGTGCGCGAGAGTCACGTGCACGATGTGACGATCACCAAAGAAGCGCCCAACTACCGGATCGGTTGATGGCCGATATTCACGCGGACCGGGTCCTCATTCTCGACTTCGGCGCGCAGTACACCCAGCTGATCGCGCGCCGCGTGCGTGAACTCGGCGTGTATTCTGAAATCTATGCCTGCGATGTCGATGCGGAGCAAATCAAGCGCTTCGCGCCGAAGGCCATCATCTTGTCGGGCGGCCCCGAGTCGGTGTACGACGTCAAAGGCCGCGAAGCGCCGGCCGAGATATTTTCGATGGGAGTGCCCGTGCTCGGCATCTGTTACGGCATGCAGACCATGGCCGCGCAGTTGGGCGGTCAGGTCGAGTCGTCCCGGCATCGCGAGTTCGGCGCCGCGCAGGTGCGGCCGGCGAGCGGCGCACGGCTCTTCGATGGCCTCGAAGACAACCGCGATGCTCAAGGACGGCGAGTTCTCGATGTGTGGATGAGCCACGGCGACCACGTCGTCGCCGTGCCGCCGGGATTCAAAGTGATCGGCTCGAGCGATAACGCGCCGCTCGCGGCGATGGCAGATGAGTCGCGGCGCTTCTACGGACTGCAGTTTCACCCCGAGGTGACCCACAGCCTGCAAGGCGGCGAGATACTACGGCGCTTCGTTCGCGAGATCGCCGCTTGTTCGGCGAATTGGGCAACGGCCAACATCATCGAGGACAGCGTTTCGCGGATTCGCGCACGGGTCGGCGCAGACAAGGTTTTGCTGGGTCTGTCGGGCGGCGTCGACTCGTCGGTGTTGGCAGCGTTGCTACATCGCGCCATCGGCGCACAGCTGACTTGCGTGTTCGTGGACCATGGTCTGCTGCGGCTCGGCGAAGGCGACCAAGTAATGGCGACGTTTGCCGAGCACATGGGCGTGCGCGTGGTACGCGTCGATGCGGAGCAACGTTTTCTGGCGGCACTCGCCGGCGAGGCGGATCCGGAACAGAAGCGCAAGATCATCGGGCGCTTGTTCGTGGAGATATTCGACGAAGAGGCGGCGAAGCTTGAAGATGTGAAGTGGTTGGCGCAGGGAACCATCTATCCCGATGTGATCGAATCGGCCGGCAGCAAGACCGGCAAAGCGCATGTCATCAAGTCGCATCACAACGTGGGTGGTTTGCCGCAGCACATGAAATTGCGGCTGCTCGAGCCGCTGCGAGAATTATTCAAGGACGAGGTCCGCAAGCTCGGCGTGGAACTCGGGTTACCGCGCGAGATGGTGCACCGCCATCCGTTTCCCGGCCCGGGTCTCGGCGTGCGGATTTTGGGCGAGATTCACAAGCCGCATGCCGACCTGCTGCGCCGCGCAGATGCGATCTTCATCGAAGAGCTGCGTCGCCATGAGTTGTACGACAAAGTGAGCCAGGCGTTCGCCGTTTTTTTGCCGGTGCGCTCAGTCGGCGTCATGGGCGACGGGCGGCGCTACGACCATGTGATTGCGCTGCGCGCGGTGGAGACCATCGATTTCATGACGGCGCGCTGGGCGCGTCTGCCGTACGAGTTCCTAGATCGCGTCACGCTGCGCATCATCAACGAAGTGCCGGGGATATCGCGAGTGGTTTACGACATCTCGGGGAAGCCGCCGGCGACGATTGAGTGGGAGTGACAAGGG
>CAYRAC010000671.1:0-2814 GCA_964422045.1 uncultured Steroidobacteraceae bacterium | reverse complement strand
CTACCGCCGCCATTGGACAATCCGGCTGGGCGAAGATTCGCCACCGGGCCTCCCGAACTTACACCATCCGAAACTGCCGCGCCAACAGATAGATCTCAGGGCTGCGCGTTCGTGACGCCTTCGGCTTTTTCATCACCACCCGCGCGTAGCGTTTACGGGTATCCCTGATGATCTGATCGAACCCGGCGCCTTGAAATAACTTCAAAAGCAAATCGCCTCCCGGCGCCAGCACGCGGTCGGCAAACTCCAGCGCCAACTCCGCCAAATACATCGATCGGGGCTGATCCACCGCGTCTATGCCTGCCATGTTGGGGGCCATATCCGACAAAACAAGGTCCACTTTGTCGGCGCCCACGCAGTCGAGAACCTGCTCCAAAACGGCGGTTTCCCGAAAATCCCCCTGCACGAAATCGACGCCGGGGATGGCATCCATGGCCAAAATGTCCGTCGCCACGATGCGACTCGAACCGCCGATGATGCGCGCGGCGTATTGACTCCAGCCGCCCGGCGCGGCACCCAAGTCCACGCAGCGCATTCCGGGTCGCAGCAATCTTTCGCTCTCTTGGATCTGCGCCAACTTGAACACTGCGCGCGAGCGCCAGCCTTCTTTCTGAGCACGCTTCACGAATTCGTCGCTGGCGTGTTCGGCGAGCCAGCGGGAACTACTTTTCGAACGCTTCGGCATGGGGGTTATGACTATAATCCCGCGATGGCACTGTCTGAGAAACAAAAGAAACATTTGCGCCGCCTGGCGCATCCGATGAGTCCGATCGTGATGCTCGGCAACGCCGGACTCACCGACGGGGTCGTGAGTGAATTGGACCGTGCGCTCACCGATCACGAACTCGTCAAAGTGAGCGCCCGGATCGGCGCGCGCGATGCGCGTAACGAAACGCTGGCGATGCTAGCGGGCCGCACTCACGCCGAACTCGTGCAGCGCATCGGCCATGTCGGGGTCTTCTACCGCCGCCGCGCCGAACTGCCGAAGATCCTCATCCCCGATTGAATCGAAGCGCGCCCGCGCGGGGACTGCGCATTATGTCCGGTGACAACTCACAGTTCCGGACATCCGAACCGTGATTATGTTGGCTCGCAAACACAACAGGTTCAATCGCTTGAAGACTAGCCCGATCCATTGTCATGTCGAGATCGAGGCTTCGTGTTTAGAATCAAATTGCAGGCTCGCGTCGTCCTGCTCGCAATATCTGCGCTCCTCGCCAGCTGCGGCTCCGGTTCGGATTCGCAATCGCCCGCGAAACCCCTCGCCGACACGCCGCCGACGGCACCCGGCAGCTTGACGGCAGCGGTCGTATCGAGCACTCAAATCAACCTCTCCTGGACGGCGTCCACGGATGACGCGGGCGTCGCGGATTATCGGTTGGAACGCTGCCAGGGGGCAGGCTGCACGAACTTCGCGCAAATCGCCGCCCCCACCTCGACCACGTGGAACGACTCGGGCCTGAGCGCCGCAAGCGCCTACTCTTATCGAGTGCGCGCCGCGGACGCCAGCGGCAATCTGGGTGCCTACTCGAGCGTCGCGACGGCGCAGACGACGGCCTCGCCCGATACGAGTGCGCCTACCGCGCCCGGTAACTTAGCCGGCACCGCGGTCTCCCTGTCGCAGATCAATCTGTCATGGACCGCCTCCAGCGACAACGTCGGCGTCACCGCGTACCTGATCGAACGCTGCCAAGGCGCGGCGTGCACGAACTTTGCGCAAATCGCCACCACGACCGCCACGACCTTCAGCGATAGCGCCCTCAGCGCCGCCACATCTTATGTCTATCGGGTGCGCGCCACGGACGCCGCCGGCAATCTCAGCGCTTACTCGAATGTCGCCTCGGCGACGACATCGGCGTTGCCCGCGACGAGCCCACCCACGGCGCCCGGCAACTTAGCCGGCACCGCGGCTTCGATGACGCAGATCAATCTATCCTGGACCGCCTCCGCCGACAGCGTCGGCGTCAGCGCGTACCTGATCGAACGCTGCCAAGGCGCGTCGTGCGCGAACTTTGCGCAAATAGCCAGCACGACGGCCACCACCTTCAGCGACAGCGGGCTCAGCGCCGCTACCTCCTATGCGTATCGAGTGCGCGCCACCGACGCCGCCGGCAATCTCAGCGCTTACTCGAGTGTCGCCTCGGCGACGACGGCTCCCGACACGATTCCGCCCACGGTTCCCGCCAATTTGAGCAGCAGCGTCGTCTCGAGCACGCGGGTCGATCTACTTTGGACTGCGTCCACCGACAATGTCGGCGTCACCGCCTACCTGATCGAACGCTGCCAAGGCGCCGGTTGCGCGAACTTTGCGCAAATAGCCGCGCCCAGCGCGACCACCTGGAGCGACTCGGGCCTGACCGCCGCCACGGCGTATTCTTACCGGGTACGCGCGACCGATGCGGCCGGAAATTTGAGCGCCTATTCGACTGTCGTCAGCGCCACCACCATGAACCCCGCTGCCGTGAGCGTCACGCCGGTGCGCGGCGGCCTGACCGTGTCGCAAACGCTGACGCTCACGGCGACGGTCGCCAACGATGTGGGCGCCGCGGGCGTGACGTGGAGCGCCAGCGCAGGCAGCTTCAGCGCGAAAACCACAACCACCGCCACCTACGTGGCGCCGGGCAGCGCCGGTCAGATCACCATTACGGCAACCAGCGTCGCGGATGGCACCAAGAGCGCGACCGCCGTACTCGGTGTCACAGACTTGAGTCTCATGGGCACCTATCACAATGATGTGTCGCGCGATGGTGCCAATACGCACGAATTCGCGCTCACCACCGCGCTGAACGATACCGCGACAGTGACCAATCGCCA
>CAYRAC010000670.1:0-2816 GCA_964422045.1 uncultured Steroidobacteraceae bacterium | reverse complement strand
GATGCCGCCGGTGAGCATCAGGCCCCAGGTCGACGCATTGACGAACAGCGACTCCGATTTTCCGGAGTGCGACGACCAGTCGCCGGTGGCGAGCTTCTCGGCGATCAGCCGATCGGCGGTCGCGTCATCCGGAATGCGTAGCAGCGCCTCGGCGATGCACATGAGCGCAATGCCTTCTTGATTCGACAGTCCGAACTCTTGCAGGAAGGCGTCGAGGAATGGCCGCTCGTCGCGCCGCGCGCGCGCGCCGTCGACCAGCGCCACCGCAGTGGCCACCGCCCGATGCCGCGCGCCGCCGGTGAGTTCGAGCGCATGCAGCAGGCCCGTCACTGCCCGCTCTTCGGTCCACTCGCCATGCTCGCGCATCGCCTGGCGCAGGGTCTCCAAGGAGTGGCGCGGCGCGGATGGGTTTACGTTGGCAGCCATGACTGATCCTTGAGGCGAATCCCGCTTCAAGTATCGATAAGAGCGCTCGGGAACGCCAGCGGTTTACGCATCAAAGTGCTCTTGCCGAACAGCGATTCGACCAGATCGACGGCGAGCAGCGCGGTCTTGTTGCGCACGTCCAAGGCCGGGTTCAGTTCCATGATATCCAAGGAAGCAATCAGACCCGTATCGCAGATCATTTCCATGCACAGCTGGGCCTCGCGATACGACAGCCCGCCCGACACGGTGGTCCCCACCCCGGGAGCGATTTCCGGATCGAGGAAGTCGACATCGAAGCTCACGTGCAGGTGGGTATTGTCGTCCATGTCGCGCAACGCCAGCTCCATGACCTTGCGCATGCCCATTTCGTCGATGAAACGCATGTCGGAGACATCGAGATTTTGTTCGTGCACGAAGCGCCGCTCGCCGCTGTCGACGCTGCGAATCCCGATCTGCCGCACCCAACGTGCACTGATGGCCGGCGACAGGCCGCCGATCTGCGTCAGCTCGCGCGGTCCGAAACCGCACAGACACGACACCGGCATGCCGTGCAGGCTGCCGCTCGGGCTCAATTCGCGCGTATTGAAGTCGGTATGCGCATCGAGCCACAGCACGCGCAAGGACTTGCGCCGCTCGCGGCAGTGGCGCGCGACGGCCGAGACCGACCCGATGCTGAGCGAATGATCGCCGCCGAGCAGGATCGGCAGCCGCTGCTCGCGCAGCTCGCGAAACACCGCATCGTGCACTTCATGATTCCAAGCCGTCACCTGCGCGAGATTCCGATAGCCGTTGGTTTTGATCAGCCCGGGATTCGGCGGTCCGCTGACGTTGCCGCAATCCACCACATCGAGACCCCGTTGGGTCAGCGCGGCGTGGATGCCGGCGACACGCAGCGCCTCGGGACCCATGGAGGCCCCGCGATCGCTGGCACCGACATCGGTGGGTGCGCCGATCAGGCTCGCGGTTCGCGCTGCGCTCATGCGAACCTCCGGCGCTCGAGGGGCGCGCGTTCACGGCCGAGACCGGCATAGAGATCCTTCGGATCGTCCGGCTCGGGAATGAGATCGATGCGCTGGCCGCCGTCCGGCAGCTGCGCATTCAAACGATGCAAGTAGCGCAACGCGGAGAAGTCATTGAGCGCGAAACCCACCGAATCGAACAGCGTGACATCGCCATCGGTCAGACGCGCCGGCTGTTTGCCGAGCAATACGTCCGCCAGTTCGATCACCCGGCCCGCGCCGCCGAGCTGCTGAATCTCGCCTTCGATCCGCGCTTGCGGCTCGAATTCGACCACGATGCGCACGCCGTTGGCGCGCAGGATGTCCACGTGCAGCTCGGTTTTGCCCGGGCAATCGCCGCCGACTGCATTCAAATGCATGCCCGGTTCGATCATCTGCGGCGTGAGAATGGTGGCGTTGCACTTGTCGGCGGTCACCGTCGTCACGATGTCCGCGCCGCGCACGGCCTCGGCAACGCCGCCGCAACGCGTGAGGGTGAGATCCGGGAGCTGCAGCCGGGTAAGATTGCGAACCAATTTTGCGGTGGCGCGGGGATCCGTGTCGTAGAGCTTGAGCTCGCGAACACCCAGCATCTGGTGAAACGCAATCGCCTGGAATTCGCTTTGCGCGCCATTGCCGATCATGGCCATCACGCGGCTCGCCGGGCGGGCCATTTTGCAGGCGGCGAGCGCCGATATCGCCGCGGTGCGCAGCGCCGTGACGAAGGTCATCTCCGAGAGCAGCAACGGATAGCCCGTGGCGACGTCTGCGAGCACGCCGAACGCCGTGACCGTGAGCAGTCCCTTGGCCGTGTTCTGCGGATGGCCGTTGACGTACTTGAATGAATACAGCTTGCCGTCGCTGGTCGGCATGAGTTCGATAACGCCGTTCGCGGAATGGCTGGCGAGCCGAGCCGATTTCTCGAACTGCGGCCAACGCCGGTAATCCGCCTCGATCTCGGCGGCGAGTTCCGCCATGAAGCGAGCCGGGCCTATACGGGATACCAATTGGGCAACCCGCGCAGTGCCGATGTAGTCCACCATGTTGTTCCCCCGATGCAGCCAAACGCTAGTGTCAGGGGAGTCTCGGCTAAATAATAGCCAGAAAGTTGACCAATAAGTGTCATAATTTGTGCATATCGTCAGATAATATTGACGTTCTGTTCAATTGGAGAGTAACGCCATGGACACCACCGATCGGGAGCTACTGTCGTTATTGCGCGATAACGCGCGCCTCTCGGTGGCCTCCCTCGCCAAGGCGTTGCGGGTCGCTCGCGGCACCGTGCAGAACCGACTGGCGCGCATGGAAAAGGACGGCACCATTACCGGCTATACCGTGAAGCTCAAGCCACAAGCCGAAGATCAGCGCATTCGTGCGTTCATGACCGTGGCC
>CAYRAC010000669.1:0-2817 GCA_964422045.1 uncultured Steroidobacteraceae bacterium | reverse complement strand
CTCTCCAAGATCGCCGATCATCAACCCGACATCGTGTTCGTGGACATCATGATGCCGCGCCTCGACGGTTACCAAACGTGTTCGCTGATCAAGCACAACAAAGTGTTCAAACAAATCCCGGTCATCATGCTGTCGAGCAAAGACGGATTGTTTGATCGGGCGCGTGGCCGTATCGTGGGCTCGGAGCACTATCTCACGAAGCCGTTCACCAAAGACGAATTGCTCGGCGCGATCGAAGCTCACGTCGGTAAATGACGGAGACCATAAGAATGGCATTAATTCTCATCGTTGACGATTCACCCACCGAGGTATTCGTCATGCAGAAGGCTCTCGAGAAGCATGGCTTCAAGACCGCGGCGGCCGAGAATGGCGAAGAGGGCGTTCGCAAAGCGAAGGCCATGAAGCCGGATCTCATCTTCATGGACATCGTGATGCCCGGGGTGAATGGCTATCAAGCTACCCGGATGCTCATCAACGACCCTGAAACCAGCCTGATTCCAATCATCATGGTGACCACCAAGGGTCAAGAGACCGATCGGGTGTGGGGTCTGCGCCAAGGCGCGGTGGATTATTTGGTCAAGCCGGTGTCGGCGCAGGCGTTGGTCGAGAAGGCACAGGCCGCGCTGGCCGTATGACGAGCATGAGCGGGACCGAGAACAGCTTGCGCAGCTTGCGCGACCGGCCGTTCGAATTGCTCAAGGAGTTGGAGAAACGCAGCCGCGCGGTGAGCGCCAGCAGCGTTCCAGAAGCCAGTGCCGGGCAAGAGTGGGTGGGAGTGGCGTTTCGCATGGGCGGCGAGACGTTTTTGGTGGCGCGCGAGGAAACTCGCGAGGTATTGGGCTATCCTGCGGTGGTCACGCGCATCCCCGGCGCGAAAAGCTGGGTCAAGGGTTTGGCGAACGTTCGCGGGCAGCTGCTGCCCATGCTGGACCTCCGGCAATTTTTGGGCAGTGGCGCCACCGCCTCGAGCCGCAACACCCGGGTTGTCGTGGTCAACCACCGGGATATCCCGGCGGGGCTCATGGTCGACGAAGTGTTGGGATTTCGGCGTTTCGCGGAAGCGGAGTTCAACGCCGAAGCGCCTCCGACCGTGATCCGCTGCGATAGCTATCTTGCGGGTGCCTTTCGCCGCGGCGGCGAAGTATGGCCGGTGTTGAGTTTGAAGAGTTTGGTGGAGAGCCAGAGCTTTTTACAGGCCGCGAGCTAAGTTCCTGTGGAACAACGATGACGACGCGAAATGATACGGGTCCGGGGCCGAATTTCTTGCCAGTGCTGGCGGCGCTCATCGTTCTTTGCTTGGGTAGCGCCGCCGGTCTGACCCTACTCACGCACAATGCCGCTCCGGTGGCGGCACCCGCCGAGCTGTCCCTCGTGGTGCAGCGCATTCCCTTCGAGGCGCAAAACGCCTTACGTGGCGAATCCAGCGCATTCGACGCGCTCGCGAAGAGCGCGGCACGGCTCAAGACGCTGCGCGCCGCGGCAGCGGACACTGCGCCGGCCAGCGCCGGCAATTGGAACAAAATGACCGACGATGTGAGCGCGGTCAGCGAGGCTCGAGCCGCGGTCGCGACCATTCAGGGTTCGAGTCAGGAGGCTCGCGAACTGGCGCCCAAGCTGTTGTCGGAGCTCGGCGATCTGGCGAGCGCGGTCGGTGTGCAAAAGCTCGAGGGCATGAGCCGCTATCTGGAGCGATTCGAGCTCATGGTTCAGCGCATCCAGCAAGATTTGAACGGCCTTGCGACCGGCGTCAGCGACGCGGCGCCGGCCGCACAGCGCCTCGCCGATAGTTTGGAGTTCCTGAATCAAGTGATGCGCGGATTATCCGGCGAGGAATCCGGTCTGGCGCTGACGCGGGTCACCGGCGCCGACGCCGAGCAACGCTTGAAGACGGTGGTTGCCCGCAATCAGCAATATGGAACCAGCGTGCGCAAGGCGATCGGAGCCGCCGAAGCGTTGTCGAAGGCGCAAACGGCGGCGCGTACGCTACCGGCCGTGGCGGGCAGCCTGGCGACCCAATTGGGGGATGTTCCGGCGCGCACCGATGCCGGAGCGAGTTACAAGCCGTGGATTTTGTCCTTGCTGGGAGCCGCCGCTTTGCTGCTGGCGGGGCTCGCTTGGATCTACCTGAAAACGGTCAACGTGCGCCGCAGCAGCGAATTGCGCGTGCGCGAGAACGAGCGCAACCAGGAAGCCATCATGCGGCTGCTCGACGAACTGTCGAGTCTCGCGGACGGCGATCTAACGGTGCAAGCGACCGTGACGGAGGATATAACCGGCGCGATTGCCGACTCGATCAACTACGCGATCGAGGCGCTGCGCGAGCTCGTCACCACCATCAACGACAGCGCGATTCAGCTCGATGGCGCCACCAAGCAAACCCAAGCAGCCGCATCGCACATGGCGAAGGCCTCAAGCGCACAGTCCCGGCAAATCTCCTCGGCCAGCGAATCCATGGTCGATATGGCTGCCTCGATCGAGGAGGTCTCCGGCAACTCGGAGCGCTGCTCGGACGTCGCGCGGCATTCGGTCGATATCGCTCACAAGGGAGGCGATGCCGTGCGCCGGACCATCGACGGCATGAACGCGATCCGCGAGACCATCCAGGAGACCAGCAAGCGCATCAAGCGCCTCGGCGAGAGTTCGCAGGAAATCGGCAATATCGTCGAATTGATCAACGATATTGCCGAGCAAACCAATATTCTGGCGCTGAATGCGTCAATCCAAGCGTCGATGGCGGGCGAGGCGGGTCGCGGTTTTGCGGTGGTGGCGGATGAAGTGCAGAGACTGGCGGAGCGTGCGGCGAACGCCACCAAGCAA
>CAYRAC010000668.1:0-2819 GCA_964422045.1 uncultured Steroidobacteraceae bacterium | reverse complement strand
CGCGCAGCTACGTCGAGGCCCACTCCCTCAAGGTGCACGTGGGCGAGACGCTCGACTTGGAAGCGCTGCGCGCTCGATTGGCCCTCGCCGGCTACGCCGCGGTCACGCAGGTCGTGGCGCACGGCGAATTCGCGGTGCGCGGCTCGTTGATCGATGTATTTCCAATGGGGTCGGAGACTCCGTATCGAATCGACATGCTGGATCGCGATGTCGACAGCATACGGCGCTTCGATCCGGACACGCAGCGCTCGATGGAGAAACTCGAGCGCATCCAGCTGCTGCCGGCGCGCGAGACGCCCCTCAATCCCGACGCGGTGCGCGAGTTTCGACGCCGTTACCGCTTGCGCTTCACCGGCGATCTGTCGGAACAGCCGGTGTATCGCGACGTCAGCGCCGGCATTGCACCGGGCGGCATCGAGTATTTTCTGCCGCTGTTCTTCGACCGCACCTCGCATCTGTTCGAATATCTGCCGCCGGACAGTGTGCTCATCGACATGAATGATGCCGCATCCGCCGTAGACGGGCTTTGGAACGGTATCCTCGAACGGCACGAACAGTTGCGCCACGACCGCCACCGGCCGATCCTGGACCCGGCGGAAGTGTATTTGACGCCCGCGGAATTCCTGGAGGCCTACGCAGCGCGGCGGCAGATTCAACTACGCACGTTTGAGTGGCCGCCGGGAACGACCGGGCGGTTGCGCAATTTTCCGAGCGTTGCGCCCGCAACCGTTCGCATCGACCCACGCGCCGCGCAACCTGCGGACGAATTGATCGCGCACATCCAGGCGAGCCCGGCGCGCATTCTGCTCGCCGCGGAATCGGCCGGACGCCGCGAGTTACTGCGCGAACTGCTGCAAGCACGCGAAATCCAAGCAAAAATCTTCGAGAATTTCGCGGCCTTCGTCGCCAGTTCGGCGCGACTCGGAATCGCCGTCTCGCCGGCCGTATCGGGCTTGCGGCTCGAAGCGCCGGCGCTCGAAATCCTCACCGAAACTCAATTGTTCGGCGATCGCGCGCGGCAGGAACGCAGGCGCCGCCGCGCCGAGCGCGACCCGGCGAAGATACTCAAGGAGCTGTCGGACCTGCGCGTCGGCGCTCCCGTGGTGCATGAATCCTACGGCGTCGGCCGCTACGTCGGACTGCAGACCATGGACGTCGCCGGCTACACCGGCGAATTTCTCGTGCTCGAATATGCGGACGGCGACAAGCTCTATGTGCCGGTACAAGCACTGCACCTGGTGTCGCGCTACACCGGGGCGCCGGCCGAGACCGCGCCGCTGCACAAGCTCGGCGGCGAGCAATGGCAGAAGGCGCGCCGCAAAGCGGCACAGCGCATCCGCGATGTCGCCGCCGAACTCCTCGATCTGTATTCACGCCGCGCCGCGCGCCAAGGCACGCGGATGCTGGCCGGCGAGGCCGAGTATCGCGCCTTTCAAGCGGGCTTCCCCTTCGAGGAGACGGCCGACCAAGCCGCGGCGATCGAGCAGGTGTTGACCGATCTTAAATCCGACAAGCCCATGGATCGGGTCATTTGCGGCGACGTCGGTTTCGGCAAAACCGAGGTCGCGTTGCGCGCCGCGTTCGTTGCGGTACAGGCCGGCAAGCAAGTCGCCGTCCTCGTACCGACGACGCTCCTGGCCCAACAGCACCACACCACTTTCGTCGACCGATTCGCCGACTGGCCGGTGCGCATCGAGAGTCTGTCGCGGTTTCGCAGCAACAAGGAGGCCGACACGGTAATCGCCGGTGTTGCCGCCGGCACGGTGGACATCGTCATCGCCACTCAAAGATTGCTGCAGGGAAAGGTGCGCTTCAAGGATCTGGGCCTGGTGGTGATCGACGAAGAACACCGTTTCGGCGTGCGCGACAAGGAGAAACTCAAGGCGCTGCGCACCGAAGTCGACGTGCTGACGCTCACCGCCACGCCGATCCCGCGGACCTTGAACATGGCCATGGGCGGGCTGCGCGATTTGTCGTTGATCACGACTCCGCCGGCGGAGCGGCTGGCGGTGAAGACCTTCGTTCTCGAATGGAATGAAACCGTGGTGCGCGAGGCGAGCCTGCGCGAGATTCGGCGCGGCGGGCAAATATATTTCGTCCACAACACGATAGAAACCATCGAGAAAACGGCGCAGGCAATCCGCGAGCTCGTGCCCGAAGCAACGGTCGCGGTGGGTCACGGCCAGATGCGCGAACGCGATCTCGAGCAGCTGATGCTCGATTTTTATCACCGGCGCTTCAATGTCCTGGTGTGCACGACGATCATCGAGAGCGGGATCGACGTGCCGACCGCCAACACCATCGTCATCGACCGCGCGGACCGATTTGGACTGGCGCAGATTCACCAACTCCGAGGCAGAGTCGGACGATCGCATCACCGGGCCTATGCGTACTTGATCACGCCGCCGCGCAAGGCCATGACGGCGGACGCCATCAAACGTCTGGAAGCGCTGGAGTCGCTCGAGGAACTCGGCGCCGGATTTACCTTGGCGACCCACGACCTCGAAATTCGCGGCGCGGGCGAACTTTTGGGCGATGAGCAAAGCGGACAGATCCAGGAGATCGGCTACAACCTCTACATGGAGCTGCTGGAACGCGCGGTGGCTGCCTTGAAATCCGGCAAGCAGCCCGATCTCGAACGGCCGCTCGACGTGGGTCCGGAAGTCGAACTGCACTTGCCGATGCTGATCCCCGAAGACTATGTTCCGGACGTGCACTTGCGCTTGGTGCTCTACAAACGCATTGCCGGCGCCGCCTCGCGCGAGGAACTCGATGAACTGAAAGTCGAAATGATCGACCGCTTCGGGCCGCTGCCCGAG
>CAYRAC010000667.1:0-2823 GCA_964422045.1 uncultured Steroidobacteraceae bacterium | reverse complement strand
TCCTGTGTTTGACGCACGATCAGCACCCGCTCCTCGATTCCGGCGGCGCGGCGCCGGTCCTCTTGCGGCCCTTCCACGACGATCGCGCCGCTCAGACCCATCAACATCTGCGCCTGTACTTCACCGTGCACATGCGGGTGATACCAATACAGTCCCTCGGTCATGTTAGCGGGCACATGATAGTGATAGGTAAAGGCGCGCTGCCCGCAGCGCCCGGCTCCGACTGCGGGGTCCGTGCAAATCGTCAGTACATCGTCCTGCGGCTTTACCGGCGGCACGGCGAAGCCGTGAACGTGAAGGTTGGTTTCGCCGCTGGCCGGGTGTCGCATGCCGGGTATGACCCGATAGAAGCCGGCAGCGAGCGGCACGGGCTCATTTGGGGTGTTGAGTTTTGCGGGCCCGCTGACGGCATCGATCGCCGCCGGGTCCGTGATTTCATTCTGCAGCGTAACCGCCAGATCCGCGCCCAGGCGCACGTGGATGATGGGCGCGTCGGCGCTGCCGTTGGCAACGTAGCAGAGGCGGCTGCCATCCTGGCGAACCGTGAGCGTCAAACCATCCGCGGCCGGGCGTAGTTCCGGAGGCGCATGACCCGGGGCCGGTGTGCCGACGCCGCACGGGGCCGCTGCGGTACTGCGCGGGTCGTACGAGGTGTCGTCGGCCCGCGCTGCGACCACCAGAAGCAGCAACGAGAAAAACGCGAGATCGCGTGACCTCGCGTGGCCGAACATCGGGTCAGCAGCGACTTCTTATTCCCGAAACAGGTCTGACATGACTTCCACGCCCGCATCGCACGCGTGATTCAAACACGGAAGTCTGAACGCCGCATCGAGCGTCTTGGTCAACGAGTAATGGTCGTAGTACTTCTGGCTCACCAAGTGGTGCGGGCCGTAATTCGTATCGACGATCAGCACCACTTGATTCGACGTGATCGTGCTGTAGTCATTCTCATCCCAAAGAATCACGATCGCGCTGCGGCTGTTCGACCACACAGGCGAGGCTTTGATCGCCGTGACGATGCGCTGCACGGAGAGGTCGCCCTGCAGGATCAAAGAGGGGTTGAGTCCGGTCTGAGTGCCATTGTCATCGGCGTCATAATTACAGAACGCCGTGCCATTGCCGCGCCCGTGCATGTCGTCGCACTGATTGGGCGCGATGAAGGCGAAATCCGGCACCGTTCCGGCCTTAAGATCCGCATACAGACCCTTCGGCCCATCGAACGAGACCGTGCGCTCGAGACTCAGCGCGCGATCGCTGCCCTCCTGGACGGAGGCGAAATAGACGAACGGATTGTGCTTCACGGCATACAGGAAGACCACATCCGAGCCGCTCACCGGGTTCCCGGCGGTGGAGAGCGCTGCAAAGTCCGAGGTGACGTTGATGCCTTCCGCGTTTTTGCCGCCGATCGCGTAGTAGCCGTCGCTGACATTCACGCCGTCCGCCCCGATCAGCGGCAGACCCTCCTGGTAGGACTTCCAAGACTTCTCGGCCGCGACCAACTGATCCGCGATGGAGATACCGTCGATCCTCGTCCCTGCCGGTAGCGAGCGCTTGCCGTCGATGTTCGTCAGGGGCGGCGCCGACGTCTCGTTGGTGCTCGTGTCGAGCACCGGGATGGCCGCGTCGACACCGTTCTTGCCCGAGATCGGGCAGAACACACCCAAATTCGGCGAGTCGGTATTCGTCGGTTGTCCCGGCACGATGCTCGGCACGCAGTTGGCGTTGTGCCAGTCCGGATATTGATCGGACAGCTTGTTGAAGTTGGAGCCGCCGACCACCTCCAGATAATTGGTATTGCTCGGATGAGCAATCGCAAAGTAATTGGTCGCCAGATTTTCCTTTTTCATGAGCGAATTGAGGAAGGGTGCCTGCGGATTGCCGGCGATCTGTCCGTAGGCGTGGTTTTCCATCATGATCACAAACACGTGCTCGAGCGGCGGAATGCCCCGCGGAACCGGACCTTGGGCTGCACTCGCGCCGCCCGCGGCCACCAAAGCCATGCTCATTGCAAGGATTCTCTTCCTCATCAGATCGCTCCCCGATTTTTGGATTTAGACGGTGCGCAGTGGCATCGCTTTGAGGCAACGCACAACGCGGGCTTCGCCGGATCGTAGGGGGGAACTGTGACAGAACGGTGTATCCGCCATGACATGCAGGCCCCACGAGCGCTCGCAATTCCACGGCCAAGTAGCTGATATTATGGTAAATACGATTCGCGCACCCCGAAGTCTCGAACCCAGAAAACACCCAACTGCCAAGATGGGCTTTCCCGCTAGCCGTCTGAGGGGTTTTTCCGCTTCCCAGAACCAGGCGAGTTCGGTCTGATCGTCAGGTATTGCGCCGCGCTAAATCCTTCAGCAACCGTGCTCAAAGCCGATACGAGGGGAGGATCAAACGCCAAATGCCACTTAAAGACCTCGCTTTGCGCAATCGCGCCGCGCCTGTGCAATGGGTAGCCACGGCCACGGCATTGTCCGGGTTGATGAGTCTGTGCGGATGGGCGTTCCATTTCCCGGCGCTGACCAGCATCCTCCCTGGTTCGGTGGAAATGAAAGCCAACACCGCAATCTCGCTCATCCTCTGCGGGATATCGGAAATCATCCTCGTGGATCGGGCCGGTGCACGACTAGATCGATTCGCCCAGGTTCTCGCTGTGATCGCCTTGGCTATCGGCCTGGCCACACTGGCCGAGTACGTATTCGGTTGGCAGCTCGGCATCGACCAGTTGCTCTTCGATGATACCGCCGGTGCTTACAACGTGTTTCGCGGTCGCATGTCGCCGTTCAGTGCGGCGGCCTTCGTCGCGCTCGGCATTGCGCTCGT
>CAYRAC010000666.1:1625-2835 GCA_964422045.1 uncultured Steroidobacteraceae bacterium | reverse complement strand
AGAGATGAAAAACGGAATCTGCACCAGCATCGGCAGGCAACCGGCGAGCGGGTTGATTTTCTCCTTCTTGTACAGCTCCATCATGGCTCGACCTAATTTCTCGCGGTCGTCCTTGAATGTGTCCTGGATCTGCTTCATGCGCGGCGCGAGGGTGCGCATCTTGGCCATGGAACGGCCGCTCGCCTGGCTCAAGGGATAGAAAATCAACTTGATGATGGCCGTGACGAAGATGATCGACCAGCCCCAATTGCCGATGAGCCGGTGAACCCAGTTCAGTCCCAGGAACAGCGGTTGCGCGAGTACGGTCAGAATTCCGAAATCGACCGTGCGCTCCAAATTCGGAGCGGTTGCCGCGAGCTGCGATTGCAATTTCGGACCGACGAACAATTTCTCGCGGAATTGCGCCTGGGCACCCGCGGCGACTTCGCTGACCGGGCCGGTGGCGCTCAGCAGGTATTCCTTGTCGCGCACCTGCAGCTGGTACTTGTACGGTTGATCGGGGGGCGGCACGATCGCCGAGACGAACTGGTGCTGCAGCGAGGCGAGCCATCCGTTGGTAATCGTCTCGGAGAACTTGCTGTCGGAGTCGCTCTCCACGTTGAGGTCATGGGATTTTCTGCCGTCCCACACCGCGGGCCCTTTGAACGAGTAGGTCTCGACGTCGAAATAGGAGCGCGATGCATGCTCCCAGTGGCGCAGAAATTGCGAATACGAGGCGAGCTTGCGCGGCGCCGTGCCGCCATTTTGAACATCGTAAATCAAGTCGATGGAATACAGCCCGCGCGTGAAAACGAAAGTCTTGGTGACGGTGAGCCCCTGGCCGTCGGTGAAGGTCAGCGGCACGCGCAGCTCTTGCGCGCCTGCGGCCAGCTCGAAGGATTGCGCTGCCGAGGTGAAGGTCGCCAGATGCGTCGGCGCGGCCTGACCGGCGTCGCCCGTCAAGCCGGTCTGCAGCAAATACAGCGTGTTCGGCGGCTCGCGGCTCAACAGGCGCACCGGGATATTCGGCGTGTCCTTGCGCAAGGGATATTGCTTCAGATCGGCCTGATCGAGCTCGCCGCCCTTGAGGTTGATCACGACGTCGAGCACGTCGGTGGTGACATGCACCGGCTGCATCGGGCCCGCATCGGGGGCTGCAGCCGGGACTACGCCCGGGGCTGCGCCGCCGAGGTTCGGCTGAAATGTGTGGGGCGCCTGCCCCTGTACCGCC
>CAYRAC010000666.1:0-1615 GCA_964422045.1 uncultured Steroidobacteraceae bacterium | reverse complement strand
CGAGCGGCGGCGGTTCGGCGGCCGGCGGCACGGCAACCGCGGGTGCGGCCGGCGTTACCGCACTCGCCGCCTGCGGCACCGAATCGCCGAGGGTGCTGACGGGAGCACCCGTCGTGCTGGTCGCGACGGAGTTCAGCGACGGCGGATAATCGTGCATCCAAACTTGATAGCAGTAGAACAGGATCGTACCGAGCGCAATCCACAGGAGCATGCGGGTATTAGGCATTGATCGTTCTCTTGTCCGGCACGGGGTCGTAGCCACCCGCATTGAAGGGATGACAGCGCAGCACGCGGCGCAGCCCAAGCCACACACCGCGCACGGCTCCGTGGCGCTCGATCGCGGCATGTGCGTAGCAGGAACAGCTCGGATAGAAACGGCAACGCGGCCCCAGCAACGGGCTCAAGGCGAGCTGGTAGCCGCGGATGACCCACATCAAGAGTTGGCTTATACGCATCGTTGCGAAATCGATTTCCAATGCTGATCGAGACTCGCACGCAAGTCGCACGCCTTGGCTTGGCGCGCCGCATCCCGTGCAGAGACGGTGACATCGACCGGCGGCAGTGAATGTTGGTTCAAACGAAAGGACTCGCGAGTGATGCGCTTGATGCGATTGCGGGCGACCGCCGTGCCGAAGGTTCGCGTCGCGATGCTCAGCCCCAACCGAGGATAGGATTCATGATTGGCTAGCACCGATAAACTAAAAAATGCGTCGGCGAATTTTCTGCCGCGCCGCTTCACGTCGCGAAATTCGGCCGGCTGGTGCAAACGCTTGCGCGGCTCGAACGTCAGTTTACGGATCGTTAGACAGTCCTGAAAATGGTGTCAGGGACAGAGGCGCTTGCGGCCCTTCGCGCGTCGGCGGGCAAGCAACCGGCGCCCGCTCTTCGTGGCCATGCGCGCGCGAAAGCCGTGCGTGCGGGCGCGATGTAGATTACTGGGATTGAAAGTACGTTTCATAGCGCAACTCAAACAAAAACCACGGGTCAAATCAATGAATTGGGAGATTTAAGAAAGGCGGCAAGGGTACTGAGCGAGCATGGATGTGTCAATAGACGCATCGCCACGTTGGAGCTAGACTCGCTGCCCTTTCTTGCAGTTTGCCCCATTGCCCAAAATTTGAGGAGAGCGCTCTTGTCGGAGTCGCTATGGAACCGCTGTCTGCGCGTGCTCGAGAATGAACTCCCGGAGCAACAGTTCAACACGTGGGTGCGTCCGCTTCAGGCGATCGAGCGGGATGGGGAATTGCGGCTCCTGACGCCCAATCGCTATGTGATTGAATGGTTGGGTCAGAATTCGTTGCCGCGCATCAAAGAACTCATCAGCGCCTTCGCCGAGGATCCGGCGCCGTCGTTGGTGCTCGATGTGGGAACACGCAGTGGCGTCCCGTCCCAGGTGCCGGTGGTCAATGGTGGCCACGCAGCGGCCAACGCGGTGACCGCCAGGGCCCGGCGGCCGGGGCCTTCGGTGCTCGGCGGCCCGATTAATTCGGGGTTTACATTTGACAGTTTCGTCGAGGGCAAGAGCAATCAGCTCGCCAAGGCGGCTGCGATCCAAGTCGCGGGAAATCCGGGCAGAGCCTATAACCCGCTGTTCATTTACGGCGGCGTCGGTCTC
>CAYRAC010000665.1:0-2848 GCA_964422045.1 uncultured Steroidobacteraceae bacterium | reverse complement strand
ATCTCGGCGGCGGGGTCGACGTCAGCACGGTCGTCGGCTTGGGTACGACTTTCACGATCTGGTTGCCGTGCAGCGGCGAAGCGGCGGCGCCATCGACTGAACCAACGGCCCGGCTGCCGCGTGGTCGCGGTCAAACGATACTCATCGTCGACAACGAAGAGCCGCTGGTTGCGCTCGCCGAGGAAACCCTGGCGGAGCTCGGCTATGAGCCCATCGGATTCAGTTCCAGCATCGTCGCACTGCAGGCGTTCCGCGAAGCACCGTGGCGCTTCGATATCGTCCTGACCGACGAATCGATGCCGGAACTCAGCGGCACCGATCTTGCCCGCGAAATTGTGTTACTCCGGCCTGACATACCGATTGTACTGATGAGCGGTTTCAGCGGCTCGCAATTGCACGAACGCGCGCAGGCGGGCGGAATTCGCGAGCTGTTGCGCAAGCCCCTGCAGAAAAAAGACCTCGCGGACTGTTTCGAGCGCGTCTTGGCTGGCTGAGACGGCCGGTCGATTCGAATTGCGACGCTCAGCGAGTGGCCTCGTATAGAAACCACGCGCGACGCTCCGCCTCGTCGATCCAAATCTCGATCAGGCTCGCCCCGGCAACATCGCCGGCATCATCACAAAGCGCGTGCGCCGCTCGCAGGCTGACAACCAATCGTCGATTATCGTCCATGAGTTCCTCGAGCATGTTCGCGGGCGCAACATATCCCTCGTCGTTGTCGGCAATGCGCTGCAAGCGCGCGATGTGTCCAATCGAATGCAAGGTCGTTCCGCCGATCTTTCTCACCCGCTCTGCAACCGCGTCGGTCGCGGCGAATATCTGATCAGCCTGCTCGTCGAGGAGAAGATGATAGTCGCGGAAGTGCGGGCCCGAGACATGCCAATGAAAGTTCTTCGTCTTGATGTAAAGGGCGAACATGTCGGCCAGGATGACCGTCAAAGCGGAAGCAATATCGGCGACGGCGCGGGAGTCCAAGCCCGGTGATGTGGGCAGCGTCCCAAGCATTAGATGGTCCGACTCGCGAGCGTTCATCGTTGCAATCTCCTCTAGATTTCGGGTGTGTGTGACTATCGGCGCGGTGCCCTACCGCTGTATTTCAATGGTCGATCCGCATATTTCAAATGACATGCGAGCCTGGTCGATTTGATTTCACCGGTAGCCGCATCGAAATCGATTCTGAATCCAACGATGGCCTCATGACTGCGGGCAGACATTTCAAATGAGTTCGGAGGCAATCATGTATCGAATGATGCGTTACTCGTTCGCGATCGCGACTTCCATTTGTGCGGTGATGCTCGCCGGCGAGCGTGCATTTGGAGAGCCGCGGATCATCCGCGAAGCGCCCAACGGTGATCTGTTCGTCGCCGATTCGCGGCTCGACGCGCTACGTGTATTGCGTGTTTCCCGGGGCCGCGCAACGCCGCTGCGCGATGCAGTGTTTGCCCGTGGGCTGAAGCATCCGCTCGGCATTGCGTTCTACCCCGTTGGATCCGACCCACGCTGGATCTACTTCGCCAACAGCAGTGGCCTTGTGCGGTTTCTCTATAGAAATGGGGACCTCAAGGCAACCAGCAAACCGGAGCAGATCATCGCCGGGGTCCCGACGATCCATCAATACGCTCGCGGCGTCGTTTTTTCGCCGGATGGACGTCGGCTGCACGTTTCCGTGGGATCCGCGCGCGCGCTTGACGCGACGGGGCTGCGGACGTGCCTAGGCATGACGGTCCAACCGGCCACCGGCGAACTCTCGTGCATCGTCGACGAGCACGACGAATCGAGTGATGACACGGCGCAATCGGCGCTCCTGCAGATGGGCGTTTATCAGGGCGACCACGCTTCGCGCGCGTACACACCGACGGCAGTCATTGCGAGCGAGTCCGTGCAGAACGGCGACGATGCGGCGCGGAGTCGGGACCTCTACCTCGCCCACTGCGCGGCCTGCCATCAAGCCAGTGGCGAAGGTCTCCCCGGCGTGTTTCCGCCCCTCAAGGGAAGCGGCGTCGTCAATAAAGACGACGCTTCGAAACACATTCAGGTCATTCTCAATGGTATGCAGGGCGGCCGGGCGGGAGGCGTCGTCTACGCTGCGCCCATGCCGCCGTTTGCCGACACGCTCAGCGATGCGCAGATTGCCAGCATCATCAACTATGAGCGCAGCTCCTGGGGAAATCACGGCATGCCGGTGACGGCAGCGCGAGTGGCCGCCGAACGCGCCCCTCCCAAGTGAGCAGCGCGTTTCACCTGAAACGGCGGCGCGCCCGCAGGAAACAGCGAGTCAACAAGCGGTGAGTAAATTGCACGCGACATCAGCAATTAACCACACTCGAGGAAATCCCATGAATACCATTCGAATGTTTGCCTTTGCCGCAGCGATCTTGATAACGGCCGCTCTGTTTGCCGTAATCGCGGACAGCTTCGAATCCGAGACTCCGGTCGATGCTGCGACGGCCGCTCACGCGCCAGCCGATCGCGCTTCCCCCTGACCGTTTCCAAGACAGCGCGGATCAGGGCAGATGGATGACATGCCAACAGTGTGGCCATCCGGACTCGATCGGGAGCCGCCTGTTGGCGCCCATCTCGCAACCTCGCGCCGCGGCTACACGCATCACGGCATGTATGTCGGCCGCGGTCGCGTGGTGCATTACTCGGGTCTCTCGGGATTCTGGCAATGCGGCCCGGTCGAGGAGGTGTCGCTGTCTTGCTTCACCGCCGGTCATTCGGCGCGAATCGTCGATCACGAGCGCTCAATGTATTCGCCGCAGGAGATCGTGCGACGCGCCCGCTCACGCATCGGCGAGAATGACTATCGCCTGCTGACCAATAATTGCGAGCACTTCTGCAACTGGTG
>CAYRAC010000664.1:0-2850 GCA_964422045.1 uncultured Steroidobacteraceae bacterium | reverse complement strand
GCTGCCGGAGGGCGCCGGCTGCGGCGCCAGATTGGCGAGCAGGGGGGCGGTCGTCGCGTGGAATTTTCTGAGCATGTCGGCGGGCAAAGGCTCCGCTCCGGCCAAATGTACGGTTTGCGGATTCTTATGCACGCCGTCAACGAGGTACTCGTAGTGCAGGTGCGGGCCGGTGGCGAGTCCGGTCATCCCAACATAGGCGATGACCTCGCCCTGCTGCACATGCGTACCGACACGAATGTGCTTGGCGAAGCGCGACAAGTGTCCATACAGGGTCGACACGCTGTTGCTATGGGCGAGAACCAACGCATTGCCATAACCGCCTCGCGGTCCGGCAAAGCTGATCCGGCCGTCGCCTGCGGCATGCACCGGCGTACCGATCGGTGCCGCGTAGTCGGTGCCCATATGGCCGCGAATCAGGTTGAGGATGGGATGCATGCGGTGCGGGTTGAACACCGAGCTCACTCGCGTGAATTCCACCGGGGCGCGCAAGAACGCCTTGCGCAACGGCAGGCCGTCCGGGGAGTAGTAGCTGGCGCTGCTGCCGTCCGCCGCGAAGCGCACCGCGCGATAGACCTTGCCGCTGTTGACGAACTCGGCGGCGAGCACGTCGCCGTCGCGCAGATATTTTCCGTCTTGATAGATTTGTTCGTAGACCGCGGTGAACCGGTCGCCCTCGCGGATGTCGAGCACGAAGTCGATATCCCAGGCAAATATGTTGGCGAGTTTCAGGGCCACGATGTCGGAAACGTCGGCGGATTCGGCGGCCTGAAATAACGACGAGTCGATCGTGGCGCTCGCGGTTCGAATCCGCGTCTCCACGGGATTGTTGATCATCTGCGCCGCGAAGCCGCTGTCTTCGCGCACGACTTTGAGAGTTTGAGTTTCGCTCACCTTGCGTGTGAGTTCTTCGATTTCGCCGTCGCTGTGTTTGAGTTTTATCGCATCGCCGGGCCTCAGGAAGTCCAGGCTCTGACGAATGCCCGGCAACTGGCGAATCGCCGCGAGGTCTGCCTTGTCGAGCGCCATGCGACGGAATATGGCGTCAAGGGTGTCGTTCCTGCCGACGACGACTTCAATGGTCGCCCCGACATTCGCTTGTTGTGCAATTGCCGGAGCGCTCGATTGCACGGCAGCGGCAGGGGGCGGCGGGCTCGGCGCCGGCACGGCGCGCTGCGCGGTCGGATAGACCAACGGGGCCGGTGCGTACGCAACGGAGGTCGGCGTGTCGCGGGCGGCATGCCAAAGAAGCAACGCAGCGCTCAGCGCGGCAGCGTACGGCGCCAGCCGCGAAGTCAGTTGCTTGAAACGCCGGGAAAAGAGCGAGTTTCCGAGTATGTTGCGATGCACCAGATCATCTACCAATCGTTTTCCCGGCAAACGGCTGCTTAGGCTAGCTGCGCGCCTCGAGCCGGTCAAATCGAAAGCCCCGGTTTGGTGCGCTGGGTCTCAGCGAAAACGCGTCGCGATCAGTTCGCCTTGGGACAGTATCTTGTCGGCCGGCGCATGCTAGAGATTCGGGATGCGATTCATGACCGCCCAATAAAGCCCGGTCTGATTGATCACGCTCGCAAATGCCGAGAATTCAACCGGCTTTACCAGGTAGCTATTCACGCCCAACTGGTAGGACTCGACGACGTCCTTCTCCTCCGCCGAGGAAGTGAGCACGACGACCGGTATCATCTTGGTGCCCGTGTCGGACTTCAGGCGCCGCAGAACATCGATGCCGCCGAGCCGGGGCATTTTGAGGTCGAGCAGGATGAGCCGCGGCTGAGGGCCGCGGCGCAGGGCGAAAGCGCCCTCGCGAAACAGGAATTCGAGTGCCTCGACCCCGTCGTGCAGCCGCACCACATGGTTGATGACATTGCCCTTGCGCAGCGCCCGCGTGGTCATTTCCGCGTCGGCGTCGTTGTCTTCCACGAGCAGGATTTCCACCGCTTCAAAATCATCCATTGCTGCCTCCATTGGGTAGCGCAAACGAGAACACCGCGCCGCGATCCACTTCGCCGTCCGCCCATACCCTGCCGCCGTGGCGGGTGACTACCCGGTGTACGATGGCGAGGCCGACGCCCGTCCCTGCGAATTCGTCGGCCCGGTGCAGTCGTTGGAACACGCCGAACAGCTTGCCGACGTAGGCCATGTTGAAGCCGACGCCATTGTCCCTGACCGAATAATGATTTTCCGTGCCGACTTGCCGGCCGCTGATTTGAATGAGCGGCTGCGCGGCTTTGCTGCTGTATTTGATGGCGTTGGCGATGAGATTTACCCATACCTGACGCAATAGGCCGCGATCGCCGCGCGTGCTCGGCAACGGCTCCACTTCAATACGCGGCGCGGGCGCGGATCCCACGACTTCTTCGATGACTTCGCGGACCAGCGAGTCGACATTGATCTCGCGGTCGGCGACCGGCTGGCGGCCGAGCCTCGAGAACGCCAGCAGATCGTCGATGAGCGCCCCCATGCGCCGTGTGTTGTCGCGGATCACCGTGACGTAGCGCCGCCCCTCATCATTGAGCATCGCGTGACAATCCTCCTGCAACATCAGGGAAAAGCCGTCGATGGCGCGCAGCGGCGCACGCAAGTCGTGCGAGACTGAATAACTGAACCCTTCCAGCTCCTTGTTGGTGGCTAGCAGTTGCGCCGTGTTCTCGAGCAGTTCGGCGTTCAATTTGCGGATGGCCTGCTCGGCTTGCTTGCGTTCGGTGATATCGACCGAGATTCCCAATAGGAACTTCGGTAGCCCGCGCTCGTCGAGAATCGGCAGCTTCATCGTGTGCAAGGTGCGCACGCCGAGCTGCTGCGTGTGGATCGACTCCTCGGGAATGTCGACCAGGCGTCCGCCGGCGAGGGCTT
>CAYRAC010000663.1:0-2857 GCA_964422045.1 uncultured Steroidobacteraceae bacterium | reverse complement strand
GCCCGCCTCGACGGATGAATCAAGTGGAGTTGTTGCTGACCGATGCGCTCAAGCTCGGCATCGACGCTCCGGAACGTACGCCGGGAGATCTTCGCGGGACGCCGGGCATCATCATCAAGGGTCCTCGAATGGAGGTCGCTCTGAAGCTCGGCGTCATCCGAGCTCTGCCCCATCTTCACATGAGCCCTCACGATGCCGATCGCTTCGGACTCGCGGATCGGGGGCTGGTCAACGTAATAGGCAAACCATTTTCACGGCGGATAATGTTTCGCGATGTCCACGTGCAAGTGTCAGCCGACTATCAGTTGGAGCTCCACCTCGATGCGGATGCGGGGAAGGCGGCGGGATTGGCGTCCGGAGATTACGTGAGTCTGCGCACGCCCGGCGGCTCCATGGCGGAGTCTTCACGGGAGCTCAGTGGCCGATACCTCGCATGAGGTGCCGCCACCACGGCGTACGGGGCGACACAGCACGCATCAAACTGCCGCAGCCGGGATGGAAGGGGGGCTTGCCGCTCTACGAGTCATTGAGACTTCGGCGGAGCATCCGCGAGGTGAGCAATCGGGGTTTACCGCTGCAAACACTGTCCAACTTGTTGTGGGCCGCTTGCGGCGTGAATCGGCAACAAGGGCCATTCGGTCTCTCGGGAAGAACGGCCGCCTCCGCGAGCAACTCTCAGGAAATCGATCTCTACATCGCCTTGCGCAAGGGCGCATACCGCTATGATGCCGAGAGCCACGCGCTTCTGCTGGTTGCACCTATCGACCTGCGGCCGTTGGCGATCGGCCGAGGCCAGTCCCGCTCGGGTAATCAGGCAGCCGTCCGTCTGATTTATGTTGCCGACACCGACAGACTAGCCCACAGCAAGGGCTATCAAGAACCCGGACTGAAGGATCCTGACGTGCAGCGCTCTTACTACTTCGTCGACACTGGGTTGATCGCTGCACACGTGTACCTATTCGCGGCTTCCACCGGACTGACCGCGTGGTTTCATAATTGCAACAAAGTCGCACTGCGCTCGAGTCTCTGGCTGCGCCCCGCTCAACGTGTTCTCTTCGCTCAAACCGTTGGCTACCCGCGCCGCGAAAAAGCGGCAGAGCCATCGCCGCTGCCGCCGAGGATTCTCGACAAGTCGGCCTAAGAACGCGTTACTGCACGGTGATCTGTTTCGGCTTTTGCTTCACAGTCTCCATCTTCGGGATGTGTACGGTCAGGATGCCGTCCTTGCTCTCGCAGCGGATCGTCTCTGCGTTTGCATTCTCAGGTATCGAGAAACTCCGCTCGAAACTGCCGTAGAAACTCTCCACACGGTGATATTTTTCGGTCTTCTCATCCTTCTGCTGCTTGCGCTCACCCTTGATGGTGATCACGCCCTCCTCGTAGGTGACCTGGACGTCTTCCTTCTTCACGGCGGGCAGCTCCGCCCGTATTACGTATTCCTTGTCGGTTTCACTGATATCCGCGGACGGCGACCAATCGAGCTTCCTGCCATTGCCCGCGAGCGCGGCGCGCGTGAATGCGGCCGGCATCAGCCGGTTGAACAATGTATCGACATCGCCAAATGGCTCCCAACGTATGATGCTCATAGGTTTCCCCTGAAGTGACTAAGATATTTCCACCCGAAAAATTCTGAACCGCCCCCGCCGATAGCGCGATCCGTGGATGTACGTATCGAGATAAAATACGTGGAAGGCGCGATTATTAGCGGTGAATGCGAGTCCCGGCTCTATCCCAAGCTGATTCAGTAGTAGAATGTCGAATTACCTGCCGGTAAGTAGTTCTCCTTAAACCCTGGGGTCGGCGTTTGGTTAAGCTACCTCCATGAATATCCATCAGCGGCAATTCCAGAATCGGCTCCTCGCGGCCGTGCTGGCCCTGGCGGCGTTTGGCACCGCGCAGGCATCACCGCTCGCGGAGGGAAGTCGTCTCTACGCTCCCTGTGGCGCCTGTCATGCTGCGAAGTCTTGGGGCTCGATAGACGGCGCGATTCCCAACCTTGCCGCCCAGCAGAGGCGCTATTTGGAAAGGCAGTTGGCGCTGTTCCGCTCCGGAGCGCGAGTGGATCCGGTGATGCAGGACGTCGCAGTCCATTCGAGCCTCGGCGATCAACATGAAATCGTCGCGCTGGCGAGTTATCTTTCGGGTCTCGATTGGAATCCGAATCCGGTGACCGGTTCCGGAGCTCATCTGCGAGTGGGACAGGAGATATACGCACATATCTGTGCCGCTTGTCACGGCGCCGATGGCCGAGGCGAAGCGCGCAATCGGGTGCCGCGCATTGCTGGACAGCATTATCCCTATTTGAGACGACAGATCGAGGTGGCCGCGGCTTTACACAGGGATCTTGCGCCGCCTGAGATGACCAGTGCGCTGCGCGGGATGCAATCCCAAGAAAAGGATGCGCTCGCCGATTACATTTCACGTCTCGGCAATGCAGATGTCTTGCTCGATTCCAATCGTCCTGTCGCCGAGGGGAGATAGGCCAGGTCACCGATGCGAAACGTAGAAGTCGTCGTAGTCGGCGGCGGCCCCGCCGGGGCTGCAGCTGCACAACGCCTGAAGGCCGGCGGCGTGGATGTGTTGGTGCTCGACAAAGAGCGCTTTCCGCGGCACAAACTGTGCGCCGGCTGGATTACGCCGCAGGTGCTGGCGGACTTGCAACTCGAGGTCAGCGCCTATCCGCATGGTTTTCTGAGCTTCAGGCGCCTCCATTTTCACATCCGGGGTCCGCGCGTCGCCGTACCGTGCGTTCAGCACTCAATCCGTCGCTTCGAATTCGATGCCTGGCTGCTCGAGCGATCGGGCGCTGAGTTCGTGCAGCATACGGTCAGGGACATTCGAGCGGTGGGCGATGGTT
>CAYRAC010000662.1:0-2857 GCA_964422045.1 uncultured Steroidobacteraceae bacterium | reverse complement strand
GTCCGAGGCCGGCGAAGCCCAAGTACTGGCTGCTCATCGCATCGAGCGCCGGCAGGATGTCCGGGCCCATGGCAATGAGGCCCAAGGTCGAACCCTCGAAGAACCTCACCGCCTCATCGCCCAACCCGGCATCCTTGCGCAAAAAGTCGCGGTAGCTGATCTTCTTCAAATAGGCGATCTTCTGCTCCTTGGTCTTTCCGGCGAGATAATCCTTGGGGTGCTTGAAGAACGCGACGAGTCGGGCTCTCGCGTCATCGGACATGGGAAACTCGGTAACCAGCGCCTCGATCGGGCGCAGTTTGGCATCGCTCGCAAATGAATCGCCGCCGGTGACCACCGGAGTGCCGGCGACGAGCCGGTCCACGCCGAAGGTTTCGCGATCGAAATACGCACCGTGACTCAGGCCAAGGGACCCGTACAGCTTGCGGTCGAAGGCCGTGTCAAAGCGCCGCAGGTCGACGCCGAGCGAGCGCAGCAGCCGATTGACGGTCTTGCTGAAGAAAGTCTTCGGGGATTGCAAGGATTCGGTGCCGCCGTATCCGAGCAGCAGGCGGTCGTCCACCCGAAATTCGTTGCGCTTCGCATGCCCGCCGAAATCGTCGTGGTTTTCCAGGATCAGGATGCGCGCAGCGGAGCCGTGCGCCTCGCGATAAAACCACGCGGCCGCTAATCCGCTGATACCGCCGCCGACCACGACCAAGTCGAAACTCTGCTCGACCGCGAGGCCGGAAATGTCGAAGGTCTTGCCCTCGCGACCCACCTGATGGGCGACCTCGAACGAACCGGGATGGCTGCCGCGAAGGCCGGTGAGCGACGGGGGGTAGTAGCGGCCGGTCGCGGCGCGAATTTGCGCGAGCGGAGTCAGGCCTGCGGCGATGACGAGTGCGGTACCGCCGAGAAAATCCCGACGGTTGATCGTGTTGGACATGAATTCGATG
This sequence comes from uncultured Steroidobacteraceae bacterium, assembly GCA_964422045.1. Classification (GTDB taxonomy): domain Bacteria; phylum Pseudomonadota; class Gammaproteobacteria; order Steroidobacterales; family Steroidobacteraceae; genus Bog-1198. Next base: position 1,919 of record CAYRAC010000662.1, on the reverse strand, counting down.
TTGCCTGTATTGGCGTTCTTTATAATCAAAGTATGACAACGAAAGACGCGCTGTCAAACGCGAGCAGGCGAGGCGGCGATATCACAGTGTTCTCCTTCGGCTACTGGGGATGCGGAAGTGCCGCGCCCGCGCTCGTAGAAGCGATCGATGCGGCGGAATCACGGCGTGGATTCGAGCCGCCGCTCTGGGTGGACATCCGTATTTCGCGCGCGGTTCGCGCGGCCGGGTTTCGCGACCGGCGGTTCGAGGATCTCCTCAAGGCTCGCTATGTGTGGATGCCGGACCTCGGCAACCAGCGCGTGGCGGAAGGTCGCAAAGGAATTGAGATCAAGAACCCGGCCGCTGCGAAGGAGCTGCTTCAGCGGGCGCTGGAGACGAGGGCCCGTCGGGTCATTTATTTCTGCTCGTGCGAGTATCCAGCGTTGTGTCACCGCAAGGTCGTTGGCCACTGGGTATTGAAGTACGCGCACGAGCGCAAGGCGCAGGTCAGCGTAATCGAATGGCCCGGCGAGGAGCCGGTCGCTCTCACAATCGACGTGTCACCCGCGATGCTGCGACAATTCAAACGGCAGGAAAGAACCAGTATTCCAATCCCCGCGTCGATGGCGGTGGGCGATGCGGCAGCGTTGCCTTGGGGAACGATTGCCACCATGCAAGCGGGGGCGGATCAGGTGAAGCTGCTGGTCGGCCCTGCATCCTTCAACGCGGCCGGGCCGCACTTGCGGGTATTCCCGGCGGAGCCAGGGACTCGGGCTAATTCCAAGGCCTTTCGCACCGCTCTTGGGTTTGCAAGGCTTAAGAGATTGGGAACGCCCTAGACTTGCGGAACGTATTGCGGGACCCTTGCGTGTACTGTGATAACGTCAGGCCAGGACGTATGCATTCCTCTGACCCTCCAGCCCCACGCGGCTCACAGCTCGACTTCCTGACGCGCATGGCGGACAGCCTCGCGGCCGGGAAAATCGAGCTGCCTGCCTTTCCGCAAGTTGTCATCAAAGTGCAGGAGGCATACAAGAATCCGAACTACACGCCGCAGATGATTGTACGTCTCATCTCGGCCGAACCGACGCTGGCGAGACGTCTGCTGGATATGGCGAACTCCGTCGCATTCAACGCGACCGGCCGGGTGATCATCGACTTGGGGCTCGCGCTCACGCGCCTCGGCGCACAGAAGGTGTACGGTGTCATCATTGCGCACGCAATTCAGGATATTCGACGCACGGAGTCGCTGCGATCCGTCGCCGTGCCCATGGATGAGCTGTGGTCTGACAGCGTGACGGTTGCGCATTTTTCGCAAGCGGTCGCCAAGCGAGTGTCGCTTCCGACTCCCGATGCGTTTGCGGCGGGTCTGCTTCACCTGATGGGGCGCCTGTATATTCTGGTGCAGTGCGCGGAACAGCGGCCGTCGGGACATCGACTGGTGTTGAGTGAGGATCTTGTCGATTCATGGCACCCGGCGATCGCCAAGGCCGTCTTGAAGAATTGGCGGATGAGCGCGGAAGTATGCGAGGCAGTGGGTGCGCAGGCGGACGTACATGTCGTGCGGACGGGAAATGCGACACTGACCGACGTTCTGATTACCGGCATCCGCCTCGCGAAGCGAATGAAAAACCCCCACGACGATGCCAGCTTGAGCGCCGGTGGCGTCCTGGCACGGCTCAATCTATCAATCGAGGAGTGTCAGAAGCTCATTGCGGAAGCGGCGGCGGACGTGAGGGCGCTCGAGCGCGCCCTGCGTCGCTAGCCTCGACTCGGTTCGCCCAGAATCTCAGGCTTTACTCGCGCCGCAATCGACGTCATCCTAGAGTTCAATCTGTGGCGCGCGGCTTTGGTGGGCGGCACGCGCCGAGGATGAGCCCACGGTAACTGAAGGAGGTGATCCAAGTGGCACATACAAACGTTGGTTCGGTCGCGTCTCT
>CAYRAC010000661.1:309-2857 GCA_964422045.1 uncultured Steroidobacteraceae bacterium | reverse complement strand
AGCACGTGGAGAATCTGAACGAGGTCGGCGACGGCGCCGAGATCATCTATGTGCCTTGCCATCGCAGTCACATGGATTATCTGCTGCTCTCCTATGTGATTTATCGCAAGGGCTTTGCGGTGCCGCACGTCGCGGCGGGCATCAATCTCAATCTACCGGTGATTGGACGATTCCTGCGCAAGGGCGGCGCCTTCTTTCTGCGCCGCACCTTCAAAGGCGATGCCCTGTATGCAACCGTATTCGCCAAATACCTGGGCATCATGATGGCACGCGGCCATTCGCTCGAATATTTCATCGAGGGTGGCCGCAGCCGTACCGGCCGGCTGCTCCCGCCGCGCACCGGCATGCTGTCGATGACGGTGCGCGCCTTCTTGCACGATCCGAAACGGCCGGTGGTGTTCATGCCGGTGTACTTCGGCTACGAGCGCATCGTCGAAGGCAGTACCTACATCGGCGAGCTGTCGGGCGCACCGAAGGAAAAGGAGAGCGTGATCGGTCTGCTCAAAGCGGTCGTTTCGGTGCTGCGCAGCAAGCTCGGCAAGGTGCACGTCAATCTCGGCCAACCCATTGCGCTCGATGAATTGTTGTGCCGGCACAATCCCGACTGGCGCAGCGCCGCGGCGGATTCCGCCGAATCGCGCCCCGCCTGGGTCAATGAGGCGATCGGCGATCTTGCCACGCGCATCAATATCGAGATCAATGCGGCGGCGGCCGTGACGCCGATCAATCTGGTGGCGATGGCGATCTTGCCGACACCGCGCCAGGCGCTTCCCGAGGTCGACCTCGTGCGGCAGGTCGAGGTGTATCAGCAACTGCTGCGCGCCGCGCCGTACGGGCCGTGGGTGACGGTCACGGCGGACAGCGGCGCACAAATGATCTGCTACGCGGAAGCCTTCGGATTGCTCGAGAGACAAGCGCATGCGCTCGGCGACATCATGCGCATGAAGGCCGAGAACGCGGTGCTGGCCACTTATTATCGCAACAACATCTTGCATTTGTTTGCCATGCCCTCGCTCCTGGCCTGTTGCTTCGTGAGCAACGCCAGCATGCGCACCACCGATATCCGCCGCCTGGTGTGGCGCGTCTACCCGTACATCGCCGCCGAGTTGTTCCTGCGCTGGGACGAAGGGTCGGTCGAGGCGGTTGCCGACACTTTGCTCGACGCGCTGGCGGGACTCAATTTGCTGAGTGCCAATGCCGACCGCAGCGAGTGGCAGCGGCCGGCTTCAACCTCGATCGAGGCCATTCGTCTATCGATGCTGGCGCAGGCGACGATTCAAACGCTGGAGCGCTACTACCTGGCGATCGCCTTGTTGCTGCAGGCCGGCAGCGGCAGCATCACTCAGGAAGCGCTCGAGCAGTTGTGTCATCTGATGGCGCAGCGCATGTCCGTGCTGTATGGGCTCAATTCACCGGAGTTCTTCGACAAGAGCCTGTTTCGCAATTTCATCGATCTATTACGCCGCCGCAACGTGATTCAAGTGTCTGCCGACAACCGGCTGCTGTTCGGCGATCCGCTGCTCGGGGTCGCCGCGGATGCCCAGCTCGTGCTCTCCGAACAGATCAGGCACAGCATCCTGCAGGTGACGCTCGGCCAGGAGGCTGCGACCGACACCGTCCAGGGCGTTTAGTCCCAGCCGTGTGCGCCGCGCTGCTGCTTGGTCGCGCCGCGGCGTTTCTTCGAATCGATGCGCCGTTCCTTGGAAGCCTTGGTCGGGCGCGTCTTCTTGCGAATCTTGGGCTCGATCAGCGCCGCGCGAATCATCGCCTCGAGGCGCTCGAGCGCGGCACGGCGATTGGCTTCCTGGCTGCGCTCGCTCATGGATTTGAGCAGGATGCTGCCGTCGTCGATGAGCTTCTGGCCGGCGAGCCGGCGCAGGCGGTTTCGCGCCGACACCGGCAGAGAAACATTCTGCGGCAGCAGGAAACGCAACTGCGCAGCGCTCGCCACCTTGTTGACGTTCTGCCCTCCGGGGCCGGAGGAGCGGATGAATTTCCACTCCAATTCTTCGTCGGAAATGACGATGTCCGGGGTGATGATCAGGGCCATGGCGAATTGGTCACCACGATCTCGCGCTGCGCGACCGGAATCGTGATCCTGTGCTCTTTGAACAAGCGCCAGATGGCGCGATTCACCTCGGAGCGCACATTGTTGACGCCTTCCTGCGGATCCGAAATCCAAAAGCGCAGTTCGAGTTCGATGCCTGAGTCGCTGAAGTGCATGAGGCGCGAGACCGGCGCCGGTTCGCGCAGCACCCGGCTCTGCCCTTCGCAGGCGGTGAGCAATATTGCGAGCGCCAATTCCGGGTCGTCGCGATAACTCACGCGGATCGGCAATTTGAGTCGAATTCGCGGGTCGGTATAGCTCCAATTGATCACCGCATTGGAAATGAGCTGCTGATTCGGCACCAGCATTTCGACGCCGTCGCGATCGCGCACCACCACGTAACGACCCCGCAGTTCCTGCACCCAGCCGAAATTTTCGGTGCTGGTGCCGCTCTGCCCCGAGAGGCTGATGACATCGCCCGGTTTGATGGAGCGGTCCATG
>CAYRAC010000661.1:0-299 GCA_964422045.1 uncultured Steroidobacteraceae bacterium | reverse complement strand
TCCATGAGCAGTACGAAGCCGCTGACGAAGTTTGCCGCGATCGACTGCAGGCCGAATCCGAGACCTAAGCCGATGGCGCCGGTCAGCACGGTGAGCGCTGTCAGGTCGACACCGGCCGCATTCAGGCCCATCAGGATGCTCAAGCCGATCAAGAAAGCGTTGGCGAATTTTGAAATCCCGATGCGCGTCGAGGGCGCCAGATTGCTGAGTTTCTTCAAGCGCCGCTCGACCCAGCGGCTCACCCAAGCCGCCACCAGCACGAACACGGTCAGCGTGAACAACAGCTTCAGCACCGACCA
>CAYRAC010000660.1:0-2860 GCA_964422045.1 uncultured Steroidobacteraceae bacterium | reverse complement strand
CTCGATGTCGTCGCGGCCAAGCCCGCAGACTGGACCGTGCCGCCGTTCGCGTTGACCGAGAAAGATGGCTGGATTTACGGGCGCGGCAGCCTCGACATGAAAGGCGAGGACGCGAATGTCGCGGCCTCGCTGCTGCGCTTGAAACGTGAGGCCTACGTACCCGCTCGCGACATCATCGTCGCATTTACTGCCGACGAAGAGGCCGGCGGGACTGAGGGTGTGGGTTGGCTGGTGAGCGCTCATCGAGAACTCATCGATGCAGGGCTGGTATTGAACCCGGATGCGGGGACGGGCGCGTTTCGTGGCGGCCAGCGCGCCTTCTATGGCGTGCAGACCAGCGAGAAGACTTATGTCACCTTTGGACTCGAAACGACCAACAAAGGCGGCCACAGCTCTGAGCCGCGCCCGGACAATGCCATCTACGCGCTGACGGCGGCTTTGAACCGGCTGGCGGCTTTCAAATTTCCGATTCGGCTGACCGACACGGTGCGAGCCTTTTACGCGAGTCAAGCCCGGTTCGAGAGCGGCGTGCGCCGCACGGACATGATCGCGGTTGGCAAGGGCGACGTGTCGGCTGCGGAGCGGCTCGCGGCCGATCCCACCGACAATGCGCAGGTTCGAACCACGTGCGTCGCGACCATGCTCGAAGCGGGCCACGCCGAGAATGCGCTACCGCAACGAGCGCGCGCGACGATTCAGTGTCGGATGCTGCCGGGCGACTCCCAGGCGCAAGTTTCAGCCGAGCTCAAGCGGGTGGTCGCCGACCCCGCGGTGAGTGTAACCGTCGTTAAAGCGGCAGCTCCGGGTCCTGAGTCGCCGCCGACCCCGGCCGTCATGACGACGTTCACCCAAGTCGCGCAGTCGATGTGGCCTGGGCTGATCGTGATGCCGAGCATGGACGCCGGCGCATCGGATTCGAAGTACACGCGCGCCGCGGGCATGCCGAGTTACGGCGCCACGTCGAATTTCTTCGACCTCGAGGACATGCGCGCGCACGGGCAGGATGAGCGCATAAAATCCGATCGCTTCGCGGAAGGAACAGAATTCGCTTATCGGCTGATGAAGGCCTTTAGCGCTGCAGGCGCACCCTGAGCGGTCGAGGTTTATTGCAACAAAATCCAGATGAAAACGATCGCGTATTCGACGCCGTCACTCACGTTGTGGCCGACGATCGGCGCCACCACGCTGTTGGATTTTTCCAGCCAATAGGCATAGAGCACGCCTAGCGCGAAGGCGTAAATCTGTTGGCCGAGCGCGATCGGCCATGCATGCAGATTGAAATTCCTGGCGTGCAGCGGTGCGAAGATGAGCGCGACGATCACGCCCGCCCAGTTCATGCTGAAGCGTCCCAGGCGTAACTTGCCCGGCATCGTGGCGGCCAGATAAGTGACCAGCAACGACCTGAACGGAATTTCCTCCGTGGGTCCGACGTAGACACTTTCGAAGAAAAGCCAGCCAATGACACTCGTGGATGTGAGCGGAAATCCCGGATCAGGCTTGGTGTGCGCGCTGAGCTGCGGCGCATAGTCGACCAGCGTCATGATCACGCCGAATGCGGCGCCCCACAGCACCGCAGGCAAGATGTAGGTTTTCTCGCGCGGCCAGTGCAATCCATAATCGGCCGGCACCCGCCGTTTGAGCGCGGCGATTGCGGCCAGAGCGAGCAGCAGTTGCAGGGCGTGCTGCGCATACAGCCACGGCAGCGTCGCCCCATGCGGCGATGGTGTATGCAGTACTTCGCTGCTCAAGAACGCGAGGTAAGCCGCGAGATACGGCACTACCAGGCCCAACGCCGCAACGACGGCGAGGGGCAAGAACTTGAGGCGAAAAAAACGCGCCTCGGGCAGATTGTCCGTCATACCGCCCATGGAAAGACCACCCGTTGCTTTATCGCGTGAGGTTGGACCGCAGCGGCACAATCGTCAACCAAGACGTTCCGAATCTCGGTTGAGCTCCGCCACGACTATGACCGAAACGCAAAGAGGCGCGCCTCCGGCGCCGTGCGCGTGCGGCTTGCCGCGGTGATGAGCTTGTTGGCCGACATCGAGAATGTGGCGCGGCCGTCGCGCAAATCCATCTTTCGCGTCAGGCCCACGTTAAGTTATGTCGCGCGGATTTCGTGAATAGGCTCATGCGACTTCCTAAAGATGCCGAGCATGGATGAACCCGAGAGCTCGCTACGCAGGACATTTGTGTCGTTCGAGGTAGGCGCCCGGCGCAGCTCATTGGGTTGGATTTGTCGCATTCGTCTTCGGTGAGTCGCGGCGCGATCTATAATCGAAGGATCACCCTGTTGGTCGAGCTCATATGATGTTCCGGCACTCTCCTCAACTACTCGGCGGTCTTTTGATCGGTCTGTTCATGAGCAGTCAAGCGCAGTCGCAGTCCCGCCAGGACTTTTCCTGCACCCTGGGTTCGATGAAACGAATCGTCAGCATCGTCACCTTCGCCCCGTCGGATCGGCAGCCGCGCGGCGCCTGCCGGGTCGATTACACGAAGGAGGGTGTCACCAAGGAATTATTTTCATCGGGAACCGGCCATGCCTATTGCACCAAGCAAGCGACGGTGCTCGTGACGAAGCTCGGCGAAGCGCACTATTCCTGTCGTTTGCAAACGCTGGATGAACCCGCCAAATAGTCTCGAGCGCACCCCCACCATCGCAAAGTCCGCATTGAAAATTCTACAAAGGCCCCGGCCTGACTCAACTGGTGCGCCAGCGCTTGAAAACTTGCCCCGCGAAATACAAAGATATACTGACCGGGTTCAATGACCGACGATAAGAACGCCTTATGTCCGCACGACCGACGAATCCCGCAGAAATCCCCGACGCGCAGTTGACACCCGCATTTCTGCAAGGTGG
>CAYRAC010000659.1:0-2860 GCA_964422045.1 uncultured Steroidobacteraceae bacterium | reverse complement strand
GCCTCGCCGCCCGGCGTCGCCGTCTGCCCCACCTCGACGTTGCGCGTCAAGATGAGGCCGTCGGCCGGCGCACGCACCTCCGCGCGCGCCAAGCGTGCCTGCGCCTCCGCCAGTTGCGCGGCGGCGACTTTGACCTTGGCGGCGGCGGTCACCCCCGCGGAGCGGCGGCGCTGGGTCTCTTCGGCCGACAGCGCCCCGGAGGCGCCGACCGCTTGCGCGCGGCGATACTCGGCATCGGCGAGTTCGGCCTCGGCGCGGGCTTGTTCGAGAGCGGCCTCGAGATTGGCCACCTGCGGCTGCAGCACGGATACGTTGAGCCGCGCCAGCACCTGGCCGCGCTTCACGTGATCACCGGCCTCGACGTAAATCGCGGCGACGCGCCCCGCATCGCCTTCGACGCCGATGGGCGTGTCGTAGCGAGCCGCGATGGTGCCGATGATGCTCACCGTGGTCGGCGTCTCGCTCAGTCCCACTTGGGTCACCGAGACCGTCGGAACCGGGATGCGAATCGCCGGCTTGACGCCCAACGCCTGCACCAGGCGCCAGGCGAGGACCGCGAGGAACACCGCGATGGCGGTGATGACCGCGGCGCGGATCCACAGCGGCAGCGGTTGCTGCGCCGCCGGCGTTTTCAATAGCAAGTTGTCATCCACGCCTGCGCTCATCACACGATATCCCAAGGGTAGCTTCGCCTATCGACGATGAATCCCGCCAGCGCATCCATCGTGTCGTCCTCGTTGCGGGTGATTCGCCGCACATTATTTGCGATGCGCCGCTTTGCCTGCTGGGCGAACACGCGCGCGATCTGCACCGACTGAACGCCGGCCTCGCCGGGCACCTTGCTCAAGGCCGCCGCGCGCGACAACGTGCACAGGCCGACGAACAAGTCGATGCCGATGTCGGCAACGCGCTTCAAATCATGCTGGCGGTCGGCGATTGCCTTGCCGTGCCTGCGCAACAGGTACTCCGACGCCTTGGCGAATTCGACAGTATATCGCTCGTAGAGCGTCGCTGCCTCACGAAGCGGCGGCGGCAATTGCGTCAGGATCTTGTCGCGGCCGACCCCGGTGGCCTGGGTCAGGCGCTTCTCGGCGTAGTCGGTCAGCACGCCGAAGCCCTTGATGAAGTTGTTGAAGATGTCGTCCATGGCGGCCTTCATCTCGCCGAACGACTTGCCGAGGTCCTTGAGGCCGGACAGCGCGATATACAGCCGCAGCACCTCATTGGTCCCTTCGAATATGGTCAGGATGCGGCAATCGCGCGTGATCTGCTCGTAGGGCGTGTCGCGCATGAAGCCGTTGCCGGCGGCGATTTGCAGCGCTTCGTAGGCGCTGCGCTGCAGGGCTTCGCTGGCGAACACCTTGCTCATCGCCGCCTCGACCGAATAGTCATCAACGCCGGAATCGATGTAGTGGGCAACCATCCACACCACGCTCTCGGCGGCAAAGCATTCGAGCGTCATCTGCGCGATCTTTTCGCGGATCAGCCCGAACTGCGCGATCGGGGTGCCGAACTGCTTACGCGTGTGCGCCTGCTCGGTGGCGAGCGCCAGCAGCGCCTTCATGCCCCCCACCGCGCCGCCGCCGAGGCCGGTGCGCCCGTTGTTCAATATCGCCATCGCGACCTTGAATCCCTTGCCCTCGGCATCGAGCACATTGTCAGGCGGTATTCGCACGTCGGCGAAACTCACGGTGGTCGTCGAGGAGGCGCGGATCCCCATTTTGTCCTCGTGCGGACCGTGACTCACGCCGGGCCACGCCGCCTCCACCACGAATGCGGTGATCTTGCCGTCGGCCGAGGAGGTTCGCGCGAACACCGTGTACAGGTCGGCAATACCGCCATTCGTGATCCAAATCTTCTCGCCGTTGAGGAGCCAGCTGCCATCCGCGTTCTTGACGGCCGTGGTGCGGATGGATGCCGCATCCGAGCCGGCGCCGGACTCCGTCAGGCAGAACGCCGCGATCATCTCGCCGCTGGCGAGTCGCGGCAGATAGCGGGCCTTTTGTGCCGCGGTGCCGAACAACAAAATGCCTTTCATGCCGATGGAGCTGTGCGCGCCGATGGTGAGCGACACCGAACTGTCATGCGTGCTGCTTTGACTCAGGACGCGCGCGTAGCCGGCGTTCGATAGACCGATGCCGCCGTACTCCTCGGGGATGATGAGACCGAACAACCCCAAGTCGCGCAACCCCTGGATGAATTCCTCAGGCTGCGCGGCCTCTCGATCCCAGTGCCTGAAGTCCGGGTGCTTGGGTCCTAAGAATTGGTCGATGGCATCCACCATCATGCTGAGCACTTCCCGGTCTTTGTCGCGCACACCGGGATAGGGAAAGAGCCGCTCCTCGAGGATCTTTCCCGCCATCAATTGCTTCGCAACGCTCATCTCGCCTACTCCGCCACGCGATCGATCACGAGATCGCGCGCGCCGTCGCGGCCCACATCATAAGTGAGTTCGCCGTATAAATCGCCCGTGGCGGGTACGGGTTGGCCGCTGAAAGAGACTCGCGCAGTCACCGAGACCTGCCGTCCGCTCGCCAGAACGCGGCCCGGCATCATGGAATCGGCCGCGGAAAGATGCACTTGAGTACCGATGGCGCTGCTCGTCAGGCGCTTGGCGGCAAGCGGCGGTCCTTGGACGCCGGGCTCACGTGCAAAGACGAACAAGGGAGCCTCCGCTACTAGTTTTGATTTCAATTCAGGGGCGATGCGGATATTGACAGTCACCTCAGCCGGCGCTAACCCCCCGGATGACGTGCTCGTCCCCGCCGGCGACGCATTCGTCCCAGACGCGGCCGCCGCAGGCGCGCCTGCCGGCGGCAAACCCAAGGCCGCGATGCGTGCGTCGAGCATCTGGACGATT
>CAYRAC010000658.1:0-2863 GCA_964422045.1 uncultured Steroidobacteraceae bacterium | reverse complement strand
GGGCGACGCTCATTCTCCACCCGGGTAGTCAGCACATAAATCAGCACACTGATAGAAACGATGAGCGAATGCGCGGTGATGCGCGGAAACCAGGCGCTCACGAGCCGCGGCTCATGGGTGCTGTAACTGACGCAGCACGGCGGGCAGCAGCTCCGGCAGGTCTTCGGCGAGGAGGCCCGGGCCGAACCGGGCGGCCGCCGCGCCGTGCATCCAAACAGCGGCCGCGGCGGCCGCGAACGCATCCAAGCGCTGGGCCAGCAGACCCAGAATCATCCCGCCGAGAACGTCGCCGGAGCCCGCGGTGGCGAGACTCGCCGGGGCATTGGTATTGACGATGGCCCGGCCATCGGGCGCCGCAATGACGGTATCCGCGCCTTTGAGCACCATCACCGCGCCGCTCTGCCGCGCCGCGTCGCGGGCGCGCGTCAGCTTGTCGCCGCCGCCGGCACCGAAAACGCGCGCGAACTCGCCCTCGTGCGGCGTCATGACGCAGGGGCCGCGGATGGCATGTGCCAACTCGACGGTTCTTCCCGCGAACACGCTGATCGCATCCGCATCGAGCAGCACCGGCCGTGCCGTCGCCAGGATCTCGAGTGCGGCGGCGCGAGTCGCGTCACTGACGCCGGCGCCCGGCCCGATGAGACAGGCGCTATAGCGCGGATCGCCCAACAGCCGTGCCAGGTCGCCGTCGCGACTCAGCGGCTGCACCATGATGCTGGTCAGAGCCGCAGCGTAAATCGCAAACGCGACTTGCGGCACGGCGATGGTCGTGAGACCGGCGCCGACGCGCGCCGCGGCGCGCGCGGCCATCCGTGCAGCGCCGGTCATCGGGTAGCCGCCGATGAGCAATGCGTGTCCGCGCGTGTACTTGTTGCCCGCGGCACCGGCATGCGGCAGCAGAGTGCGCCACAGCGTTGGATCGTTCTCCCAAGTGTCGATCGGCAGCGCCTCGAGCACCGCGCGCGGGATGCCGATATCGGCTACCACAATCTCGCCGCACAGCTCCCGGCCGGGCAACAGCACATGGGCAGGTTTCTTGCGTGCGAACGTCACGGTGCACACGGCCGCTGCGGCGCCAAGGCTGGCGCCGGTGTCGCCGAGGACTCCGCTCGGCACATCGACCGCGATCAACGGCATCCCGCGCTCTGCGGCGGCGGCGAGCGTCAACGCGGCCACGGGCTCGAGCGGGCGGCGCAGACCAGTGCCGAACAAGGCGTCTACGATCAGCGCGGCGCCCTCGATGGCCGCAATCCCAACCGGCTCGACGGCAGCGGTCCATTCGGCCGCATGCAAGCGCGCATCGCCGCGCAGGTCGTGCGTTTGCCCGAGCAGGGCAAGCCGAACCGGCCAGCCACTTCGGGCAAGAACGCCGGCGGCGACGAAGCCATCACCACCATTATTTCCAGGCCCGCATAGCACCGTGACCGGGCAAGGCGTCCAGCGTCGAATGATCTCGCGTGCGACGGCGTTGCCGGCGTTGCGCATGAGAACCGATCCGGGCGTTCCCGCTGCAATGGTGGCGCGATCGGCCTCGGTCATTTGCGCCACGCTGAGCAGCGCGGTCTCGAGCGGGCGCGCCGCGCTCGTCAATTCACGGCTCCGGGCGCTTGCAGACTACCGGCAATCGCACCGATCAGCGTGGTGACCGCCATGGCGAGCGCGCTCCAAAACGCCACGCGCAACGCACCCTTGATTCTGTCGGCGCCTCCCACCTGGGCGGACCAGCCGCCGAGAAGCAACAAGCACAGGAGCGACACCGTTATGATGGAGACCATTCGATGCTGCGGCGGAGCCCAGGCCGCGACCAGCAGCGGCAGGATGGCGCCCGATGCAAAACTGCCGGCCGACACGACGGCAGCCTGCAAAGGACGCGGCCGCGAGGCGGCGGTGAAGCCCAATTCGTCGCGGGCATGCGAGCCGAGCGCGTCGTGCGCCATCAGCTGCGCGGCAACCTGTGCGGCAAGTTTGGCGTCGAGTCCGCGGCGCACGTAAATCTCGGTCAGTTCATGGCGCTCGCCGACGAAGTCGGCTGCGAGCTCGGTGCGCTCCTGCGACAGGGCGGCGGCTTCGGTGTCCGCTTGCGAATGGACGGAAACATATTCTCCGGTCGCCATCGACATTGCTCCGGCGACCAGCGCCGCCGTGCCGCTCAGCAGGATATTGGTCTGCGAAACGTGCGCCGCGGCAACACCCAGGATCAAGCTGGACGTCGATACGATGCCGTCATTCGCGCCGAGAACGCTGGCTCGCAGCCAGCTGATTCCGCTCGTACTATGCTGCTCGTGACTGCGTGGACGCATGACTGTCCTGTATATACCAACAGCGGATCTGTAGAGCAGGGAACCACACCGCGCAGTTCCAACGGCGCGCTTGCCGGCGCTACGACCTGCCGGTCTTGGGTCCCAGAAAATACCAAAGAATGAATCCGAGCACGGGAAGCAGGATGATGAGAACCGTCCAGAGAACTTTTTTGCCCGTATCGGCGGTACTCTGAAAGACATTGACGATCGCCCAGACGTCGGCAATCAGAACGACGAGGCCGAACAAACCCTGGTATTGCATTTTTTATACACCTTTGCGGACTCGCCGCGAACGCCGAACAGTGTGCATTCAGCCGGGGCGGTTGACAACGGCGGCGCGGCGTCAATTGGAATATCGGCCGAAATGTCATAACCTGCCCTGGAGACACTCTGAAAAAAACTGCAAGGGGATGATGAATGACTCGAAGCCGACAGCGAAAACTCAAGCGCATTCAAGCCAGAAACCGCGCCCGGGCGAGGTGGACGGCAGTGCCGGTCGCATCCGCCCTGTTGGCGTGCCTGCACCCCGCCCAGGCCGCCGAGAACAGCGAGGCGGCGACCCT